>VBPQ01000021.1 GCA_005877185.1 Nitrososphaerota archaeon | reverse complement strand
ACCTTGCCGCTCTCCCCCGCCTGAGGCGCGTAGTGCGCAGTGACGCTGTTCACCCCGACGCCTGTCGGAAAGGCGACTCGCCCGCCCCTCTGGACTATCTCCCCCTCTACCTTCTCGCAGATGTCAAGGTACTCGCTCCCCGGCACGACTCTTCCCCTTACCCATTCTCTCACCTCTCTGGTAATCCTGCCTGCCTTGATGTACTCCGGCGGTATCCCCATCTCTCTCGATTTCACCCGCACATTTTTATCGTCTGCTTCAATCGTGGCAAGTTTCGGCGTATTTGAAATTGATTCCTGGAGACCGCGGACCGGGTTCGAGGAAGTATCGGCGCGTCGCGACGGGAGGAACCTTCGACCGCCTCCACCGAGGTCACGTCTCCCTCCTCGAGAAGAGCTTCGAAGTCGGCGACGAGGTCGTGATCGGGGTCACTTCGGACGAATTTGCGAGGAAGATGGGGAAGAACCCGGAGCAATCCCACGAGGAGCGGGTGAAGAAACTCGAGGACCTCCTCAGAGGGCGCTTCCCGGGGAGGAGATACATCATCGCCAAGCTCTTCGATTACTTCGGGCCGGGGATCGCCTCCCCTGAAGTGCAGGCCCTCGTCGCGAGCGAGGAGACGGCCCCGCGACTCGAGCTGGCTAACAAGCTGCGGAGAGAGAGGGGCTTCCCTCCCCTCGACCTCGTCGTCGTCGGCACACAGATGGCGGAGGACGCCAAGCCCATCTCGTCGACGAGGATCAGAAACGGCGAGATTGACGAGGAGGGGAGAATTCTGAAACAACCTCGCGGTCGGAAAGGAATTTAATCCGAGGCTTCAGCCGAGGTCATTGTGGAGAGTGAGGAAGGGGAGCAACAGCGGCTGGACCCCTGGGGTTCCGGCGTCGTCAAAGACTACGACAGGCTTCAATCGGAGTTCGGCATAGAAGGAGTCGACCGCCTCTTACCGCGTTTCAAGAGGCTCAGCCCTCACCTGAGTCGAGGCATCGACTTCGGCCAGAGGGACCTGGGGAGGATACTCGACGCGGTCGATTCCAACAAGCCCTTCGCGGTGATGAGTGGGATAAAGCCAGACGGGACCTTTCACCTCGGAAACAAGATGACGGCCGACGACATGGTATTCTTCCAGTCCCTCTCGAGAAAGGCGACGGTCTTCTACGCGATAGCGGACGTGGAGGCCTACTGCGACAACGGCATCTCCTTTCAGGAGAGCTCCAAGATGGCGGTTCAGAACGTCGCGGACATCCTGGCACTCGGGCTCGACCCGGAGAGGACCGTCGCTTACATGCAGAGCGAAGAGATGAGGGTGATGCGCCTTATGACGATATTTTCGAGGGGGATCACGAACAACATGCTCAGGGCGATCTACGGTGAGCGCCCCATCGGTCTCTACATCTCCGCCCTGGTTCAGGCCGGAGACATCCTGATGCCTCAGCTCGAAGAGTTCGGCGGCCCGAAACCGGTGCTCGTCCCGGTCGGGGCAGACCAGGACCCGCACATCCGCCTCACTCGCGACCTGGCCGCGCGCTATCACGACGAATTCGGTTTCATCCCCCCTTCATCGATTTACCATCGTCTCGAGATGGCCCTCACTGGAGGTTTCAAGATGTCTAAGCGCGACGCTTCATCGGGGTTCACCCTCGACGAGGACCCTCGTTCCGCAGCAAAGAAGGTCATGGCCGCGTTCACGGGAGGGAGGGCGACAGTCGAGGAGCAGAGGAGGTTGGGGGCGGAGGCTGACAAGTGCCCCGTCTACGACCTCTACCGTTTCCACTTTGCCGTCGACGACGAGCACGTCAAGAGGGTCTACAACGAATGTACCGGAGGGATAAGGCTCTGCGGCGAATGCAAGGAGGAGGCCGCCAGCCTCGTCAAGAAATATCTCGAGGCGCACCAGAAGAAGCGAATCCAGCTGCTGGGAGACGCCCGAGAGCTTTTAACGAAGAACAGGAGATATCTCGCTTCCGCGGGAAAGTAGGAAAAACCGTTGGCGACAGCAGCACTCCACCCCATCGAAGTCAGGGTCCTGGGCGCCCTGAAAAATGCGGGGTGGGTCGCCTTCGACTCGCTCCAGTCCGGCGGGCTTCTCCCCGACCAGGTCCGGCGTTCGATAGAGTGGCTCTCCTCGAAGGGATTCATCGAGGTCGAGCAGACCTCTGTTGCCAAGCTCGTCCTGCTCCTCCCTACAGCCCCAGAGCTCTTGCTGCTCCGGCGTCTGAAGGAGACGGGGCGTCCCGTTCCGCTCGGTGACCTGAGGAAGGATTTCAAGTCGCAGGACGAGTTCTCCGCGGCCCTCGGTAGGGCCCGTGAGTCTGCGTGGATAAAGGTGGAAAGTTCCGCGATCGGATCGTTCGTCTCGATTCTGGATGCGGAGGGGGCGGCGAACCTTGAAAGACTCCTCACCCATCTAGCAAGAGGCATAGAGGAGGATGCCCTCCCCGCTGAGCTCCGTCCCCTCCTCCCCGACCTGATCAAGAGAGGGATAGTCCAGAAGACAGAAGAGAAGTCCACGAGAGTCAGGATCACGAAAGATGGGCTAGCGGCCCTAGAGGCGACGGAGGGGGGTCGTGTGGAGAGGCTGACGCCCGAGCTTCTCGCTACGGGTCGCTGGAGGGGGAAGGAACTCCGCCCGATAGACGTCAGAGCCCCCGCGCCTCGCTTCTATCCTGGAAGGAGGCACCCGGTGAAAGAGTTCATCGAAGAGGTGAAGGAGGCGTACATCTCGATGGGCTTCACCGAGATCGAAGGGGCGGCGATTCAACCCGCCCTCTGGAACTTCGACGCGCTCTTCACGCCTCAGGACCACCCCGGTAGGGAGCTCCAGGACACCTTCTACCTGATGTTGATGGAGGACGATTCCATCGAGCGCGAGGGCGTGGTGGACAGGATCGCATCGACTCACGAGGACGGGTGGAAGACCGGGAGCAGAGGATGGCAGTACAGATGGAGCACCGAGGAGGCGAGGAGGCTCGTTCTCAGGACCCACAACACCGTCCTGACGGTAAAGGCGCTGGAGTCTGCGAAAGAGGACCTGCGCGTCTTCGCGCTCGGAAAGGTCTACAGGAATGAAAGCCTCGATTACAAGCATCTTGCCGAGTTCCACCAGATGGACGGAGCCATCATGGGGGATGGCCTGAACACCAGGCACCTGATGGGATTCCTTACAGCCTTCTACAGGAAGCTCGGGATGAGTGAAGTCAAGCTTTGGCCGTCTTACTTTCCGTACACCGAGCCTTCCCTGCAGGTTGTGGGCTACTCGGACCTGGCCAAGGACTGGATCGAGCTGGGCGGCTCGGGGGTCTTCAGGCCCGAGGTCACCTGGCCGCTCGGGGTGAAGAAGCCCGTCCTGGCCTGGGGACTCGGAATCGAGCGGCTGATTCTTCTCAGGCTCGGGCTCGACGACCTCAGGGTCCTTTACGACAACGACCTGGGCTGGCTGAGAAGGAGGGCAACGACAAACATTGCCGGTAGTGAAACTCTACAAAGATAGGCTAGTGAAGCTAGTCGGGGGGAAGAAGAGTGTTGTTCTCCAGCGGCTCCCCTACATCGGACTCGACATCGAGGGTGAGGAGAGCGACTCCATCAGGGTCGAGTATAGCCCCAACAGGCCCGACTTCTCGACTGATTACGGGATCGCTCGGGCCCTGAAAGGGATACTCGAGGTCGAGGTGGGTCTCCCCAGGTACGAAGCCCCTAGGAGCGGAATCGCGGTAACGGTTGACCGACGCCTCGCCCAAGTAAGACCTTTCATCGCCTGCGCCGCGGCGAAGGGACTGCGGCTGGACGACGAAACCATCCGACAGCTCCTCTCGATGCAGGAGGACCTCCACAACGGGCTGGGAAGAAGGAGGAGGGTCGCCGCCATCGGTCTTCATGACCTTGACGCGGTAGTGCCTCCCGTCCACTACGAGGGGGTGCCCCCTAGTTTCAGTTTCGCTCCCCTAGGGGGCAAGAACCCGATGCCTATCGCGGAGATTCTCGAAAGAACGGAGACGGGGCGGAGGTACGGGAGCATCCTCCCCGACCCCCACGTCTATCCGATCCTGAGAGATTCGAAGAAGATGGTTCTCTCCTTCCCGCCGATCATCAACGGCAACGAAACTAAGGTCTCCACATCGACGAAGAACCTCTTCATCGATGTGACCTCGACTGACAAGAGGGTCGGTGCCGAGATCCTCGCAATCATCGCCACCACGCTCGCGGATGCGGGTGCGTCGCTCCAGACAGTCGAGATAAAGTACGTCTCGTCGAGCGAGGCCACCCCCGACCTCTCCCCCTCGAGTATGCCCCTCGACCTCCCACTCATACGGAGCGTGACTGGCCTCGACCTGTCAGAGTCGGAGATCAAGAGCTGCCTCCGGAGGAGTCGACTGGAACCGAGTGGGACGACGGTGACCTTCCCCAGGTACAGGATAGACCTCCTTCATCCCGTCGACTTGGCGGAGGAGACGGCCCTCGGATACGGAATCGACAAGATCAAACCGGTCTATCCGGCCAGCGACCGTCCTGGTGAGTTCAGCCGCCAGGGCAAAAGACTGGAGAAGATAGCCGACCTCATGGCGTCTTCGGGGATGGTCGAGGTGATCAGCTACGAGCTGGTCGACGAATCGTCATTCTACAAGAAGTTCGAGAGGAGTGCGGAGGAGAAGGTCGAGGTGCGCGACCCGCGGAGCATCGACCACTCGGTATTGCGCGACTCCTTGCTTCCCTCCCTTCTCTCAATTCTCTCCAGGAACATAAAGGAGGAGTACCCCCAGAGGATTTTCGAGGTCGGGAGGGTATACCACAGGGTGGGGAAGAAGGTTGAGGAGAGGTGGTCTCTCGCCGCAATGATAGCCCACTCACAAGCCAGCTTCTCAGAGGCGAAGATGTACATGGAATCCTTCTTCAGGACACTGGCCAACCTCGAAGTCGTTACCTCACCTTCAATCCACTGGTCCTTCTCCGACGGACGCTGCGCTTCCGTCGAGGCGTCCGGGCATGGTGTGGGACACGTAGGGGAGGTCAAGCCCTCCGTCACAGTCGCCTTCGGCTTGGGCGTCCCTCTCGCCGGCTTCGAGCTCGACCTCTCGAGCTTGCTCCCCTGAGTGAAAGCAGCTAAAATAAATAGAGCTCACTCGCCGCCCACCTGAGACGGCTTTCGTTCTACTGCGCGTAAAACGGCCACCTGCAAAGGCGCCAAAAGCGCTGTGATGAGCAGATGGTTTACCCAGACGTGCGACAGACGAGAGCCGCCTGAAAAAGCCCGTTGAAGAGGCTAGGTGAGAAATCGGCGAAGCCGACCGATGAGCTGGGCTGTCAGAGACGGGCGACATTAAAATTATTGTGAGGCTGTAGTGACGCCGGTGGCATCCCCTTCCATTCCTGCTGCTCAGACCCTGGGTGTCGCGGTCGGCTCCGAGATTCAAGCTGCGCCGCGACTCATCCGGGCTGGAAGGGAGCGCACTAGTCGTGGCGAAGCAACGTTTTTCGCCAGCCCTCACGACAGGTCCATCGTGCAGGTTGAGGATCGGAAGACTTCCGAAAGGAAGTTCGCCGAATTCGCCGAGTTCTTGAAGGAGTTCGTCACGGAGTTGAACCGGTTAGGCGCCGAGGGGTGCGTCGTCCTCGTCGAGGGGGCGAGAGATGTCCGCGCCATGAGAGATGTCGGATACAGAGGCGGTATCGTCAGCATCGCCGCCGCCAAGGTGACCGAATCGAGACTGGCAAGTTCGAAGACCGTCGTGATCATGACCGACCTCGACAGGGAGGGGAGGCGGCTCGCGGCGAGGTACGCGAAGACCCTCACCCATCGTGGCTTGGCCGTCTCCCTCGACCAGCGAAGGAGGCTGCTCGCCGCCTCCAGGGGGGTCTTCAGACACATCGAGAACCTCAAACGCTTCTCCTACCTTGTGGCAGACGTCGAAATTTAGGCTGCCAAAATAAGAGTTTATATCTGGGAGATTTCTGCCTTTACTTTGTTTAAGCTAATTCCCGTTGAGGGAGCTGAAAACGAGATGAACGCATTTGCCAGATTCGGGTATAGTAAAGTACCTCGTGAAACTGAGGTTTGAAGTAGACGGAGTCGTCGAGCGAGCCGACGTCATAGGCGCGATCTTCGGTCAGACCGAGGGTCTCTTCGGCCCCGAGATGAACCTCAACGAGCTCCAGAAGAGCTGGAAGGTAGGAAGGATCGAGATAAACCTGGAATCGAAGAACGACAAGACTCGCGGCGACGTCCTCATCCCCATGTCCACCGATATCGGGACCGCGGCCTTGATCGCGGCAGCCGTAGAGAGCGTCGACAAGGTCGGACCCTGCTCGTCGAGGTTCATCCTCGAAGGGATTGAGGACGTCCGGGCATCCAAGAGAAAGCAGATTGTCGACAGGGCCAAGCTGATAGTCAGGGACTGGAGTTCGAAGAGTTCAAGCGAAGGCGAGAATGTTCTCAAGGACGTCGTCGAGTCTACCAAGAGGGCCCGCGTGGTCAACTATGGGATCGAAAACCTCCCGGCCGGACCTGGGGTCTACACGTCCGATGTGGTCTACCTCGTCGAGGGGAGGGCGGACGTCGTACTTTTTCTGAGAGCCGGTATTGAGAATGTTGTCGCGCTCGAGGGAACGAGCGTACCCGAATCGATAATCGAGCTCGGGAAGAAGAAGAGGTTGATCGCTGTCTTGGACGGCGACAGAGGGGGAGACCTGATAGAGAAGGAGCTGGGTCAGGTTGTGCGGGTAGAGAAGGTTCTTAGAGCTCCTCCCGGGAAAGAGGTAGAGGACCTAACTCCCATCGAGGTCCTGCAACTCCTGAAGGCGGAGCGTCTCGAACCGCAGCAGCAGCCACGCGGCGGGAGGACGACTGAGCGTGAGCGTGAGCGTGAGCGTGAAGAACCTGCAGAGCCGATCGTCGAGAAGACGAGGGAGATCTATCCATCTCTGAACGGTACCCTCGAGGCTGTGCTCCTCGACGAGGGGCTGCAGGAGGTCGGGCGCTTCCCGATAAGCGAGCTCGTCCAGAAGATGGAATCCTCGAACGGGGCCCGCTACCTCGTCTTCGACGGCATAATCACCCAGCGACTGGTAGAGTCTGCGTCTAGGGTCGGAGTGAAGGGACTCATCGGCCACAGGACGGGGGAGATCAACAACCTCCCCGACGGCATGCGAATAGGAACATTCAGAGACCTAGGGCTGGAGTAGACTCGCCCTTCGTCCGCAGCCGCCCACCAGACTGCTCCTTTGGTCATTGAGTCGGCCCACGACATTCTAGCCTGATTATGCTGGCTGGCGCAACAGGGTCTTCGTCGTCTCGCGATGACGTCTTCCATCTCAAGGATGAAGGCCGTGTGGCACCCTAACTAGGTCCAGGGGGCCGTCTGGACACTCACTGAAGTCGGGAGGCGCGTCTCTTCCTTCCGTGGGAAGAGTCGCAACCTTGCTCTACGCCCTCAGACCTTGCTGATCAGCGGGAAGACGAATTCGGAGAGGAAGGCCAGTATCAATCCCCCCTTGATGAGGTCCTTCCCGAACCTCTTCTCCAGGCGAGTTGAGTAGAGGAATACCCCGACCAGCAGGGCTGAGATGTAGGCCAGCCTAGAGAGGTTGATAACGGTCGAATTTATCGCGCCGACGACTAGGGTCGCGTCGGCTGCGAACTCTCCAGCCAGCCGCTGAATGATAGTCGCGATGTCCGGGGGTGAGGGAAGGTCCTGTGCTTGCCC
>VBPQ01000020.1 GCA_005877185.1 Nitrososphaerota archaeon | reverse complement strand
TGCACGTCATCGAGGCCGCCCGTGCCGGGGCGAGCATCGCGACGATGCCGCCGGAGGTGATGGAGAAGATGATCCAGCATCCCCTGACAGACATAGGCTTGAAGAGGTTCCTCGACGACTGGGCGAAGGCGAAGAAGAAAGAGAAGCCCTCGATAACTGTGTAGCCTTTCGTCAGGCTTATCAGCCCACATCAGGGAAGGCTCGCCAATGAAGTACATGACAGACGCCCACCTCAGCGGACTCGCGAAGGAGCTGAAGGCGAAGGGTATAGACTGCGAGACGGTGCACAGAAGGATGCGCGGCAACGAGGACTCGAGCGTCAAGATAACCGACCCGGAGATAGTGAAGTTCCTCTCGGGGAAGAAGGGAGTCACCCTGATCACGCTCGACAGTGAGCTGGCAGAATACTGCGCCCAGCTGCACATCCCGTGCATCAGGGTCCAGGACATCGTCGCCTCGTACATCGACCTGAGTCTGTAGCAAGGTTTTTACGAGTTCAATCGGCGCCCGAACTCGATGGCAAAGACATACGCACTTCCACCACTTCCGTACAAGTACAACGCCCTCGAGCCACACATCTCTGAACAGATCATGACGCTGCACCATGACAAACATCATCAAGCCTACGTGAACGGAGCAAACGCAGCGTTGGACAAGCTCGAAAAAGCAAGGGCGGGGGCGATGCAGGTCGACGTAAGAGGGGTTCTCCGAGACCTCAGCTTCAACATAGACGGACACAAGCTGCACACGATCTTCTGGCCCAACATGGCTCCTGCCGGGAAGGGCGGGGGCAAGCCGGGGGGAAGGCTCGCCGACAAGATGGACCAGGATTTCGGCGGTTTTGACAAATTCAAGGCGCAATTCAGCGACGCCTGCAAGACAGTCGAGGGGAGCGGCTGGGCTCTCCTTCTCTACGACCGGGAGATCGACACACTCGTCCTAACGCAGATCGAGAAACAAAACTTCATGCACCTAGCGGAACTCCCCATCCTCTTGAGTGCAGACCAATGGGAACACGCATACTACTTGCAGTATCTCAATGACCGTGCAAAGTACGTCGAAGCGTGGTGGAACGTAGTCAACTGGGACGATGTAGGGAAAAGGTTCGACGGCGCCAGGAAGTAACAACCCGTCGACTCACCTCTTTTTGCTCGCGGCCCTCATCCTTCTCTCTTTGGCGACGACGACGCCTCAGGGTGCCGGGCTCTGTATTCGTTCTCGGCTACCTTCGCGAAGTCCTCAACCTCCTTCTCGACCTTCCTTCTCGCCTCCCGAACCACGGGTGCGACGTCTGCCCACTTGGCCCCCTTCGATATCGATGCGACTATCTCCTTCAGTTCCTTTCTTTCTCGGTGTCTCACAGGCAGAGCCCGGAGCAGCTTCTGTGCTTCCCATGTGCGTTGGAGGGGGAGATTCCACAAATCCTTCGTGTACCTCCCGTATGGTGTTGACGTGCCTTTACGCATCGTAACGTAGGGTCCGTTTGGGAAAAATCCCAGCCTCCCCATTTCGCCCTTCAGGCGAACCAGAAGCTCGAGATCGGTGTTGTAGAGATTCAGTTTCATCCTGACCCCGTTGGAAGCCCTGGAAATCTGGATGCTGCCATCGCTGTCGGTAAAGCCCGCAAGCCAATGGATGAGGAGCCCGCTATCCGATGCCCATTCGAGACCTTTCATCCGAGGCGTGAGGAGGAACCGGAAGCTGTTATCCAGCCGAGTGGCAACTTTCCACCTGTAGCCCTTACCCTCTTCGTACATGGGATACTGGTAGACGGGACCGTGTCCGTCGAACATCTGGTGGAAAAGATCCACGAAAGCCTGGTGGGTGGTTGTCGAGGTTACCATCACACTCGTCCCACTTACCTGCCAGGCCGTCAGGTCGCCGCTCGCGAAGCCGAGGATGTATGCCCTATCCGATTCGGACGCGACAAACGGTGTTCTCTCGTGATGCGTTCGGAGCGGCGCTGACATCGTGTTCGCCTCTGACACTCCGCGACGCGGAACGCCCAACGCGATGAAGAGCTGCCAAACCGAGGATTGTGTTCTGCCAAGCAACCGAGCAATCTGAAGGACGGAGACGTTTAGCTCGTTGTGAAGACGGTTGAACGACTGCCGAAGCTCCTCTCTTTCGGATTCGGAAACCCGGGCAAAATAGAACCGTCCTCCGTCAGTTCTTGCCGCAATGATCTTTGCCGCGACGGCGATGAGGTTGGCGCGGTTCTCATTGTGAGTTACTGAGGGCTGCGGGCTATCGTCTCTCGGATTTGCAACACAGTTCTTTGTCGTGTTGAATAAAGCGGCAGTCGCATTTAAGGGCCAATGTGGTCATGCTTAACCCCAGCTGCGAACAGGGCAGTACCCTTCAAGAATCCCGATATGTCCTCCGCATCGTGCTCTGTCGATATCGCTCCCAGATGTCCCGGGAGAACGAAGAGGGCGATGTTCGACCTCTGGCTCTCCTCCGCGTTTCTGGGGCTCTCCTTGGCGAAGTGCGTCATGAAGAGGGACGAGGCCCCGGTCGTGTGCGCCTCGATCCCTTCCTCCTCGAACGCCCCGTCTACGCCTTTCCTGAGTTCGTCTCCCAGCCTCTTCAATCGAGTGTAGACCTTACCGCGATTGCGTCTCAAGTACCTGAGGGTCGCGAGTCCCGCCGACATAGTGGGGGGATTCTCCGAGAATGTTCCGCCTCCAATCGAAACGAACTTCGCCCTGTCGCGAATCCTCGGGTCTGCGCGGGAGACTATCTCTTCGATACCGCAGATGACGCCTATCGGGAGTCCTCCCCCGACAATCTTCCCCAGAGACGCCAGGTCCGGCTTCACCCCGTAGTACTCCTGCGCCCCGCCCAGGGCCAGTCTGAACCCGGTTATTATCTCGTCGAAGGCGAGGAGTGCGTCGTGCTTCGCCGTCAGCTCCCGAACAGTCTTGAGGTACTCCTTCTCGGCGGGGATGCACCCCCCCGCTCCGAGGACGGGCTCGAGGAAAACCAACGCGGTATCTTCTCCGTTCTCTCTCAGGACTCTCTCGGCCGCACCGACGTCGTTGAATGGAATGCTGACCACGTAAGCCTGCTCTTCGGCAAGGATCCCCGCGCTCTCGCTCCCCGCGAAGGGGGTGTGGACGGCCGTGTTGAGCTGGGTGTTGTAGCCGTGCCACCCGCCGGCCATCTTTACGACCGTTCGCCTGCCCATGTATGCCCGAGCCAGCCTGATTAGGTACATCGTTGCCTCAGCCCCCGAGTTGCAGAACCTCACCATCTCCGCGCACGGAACAGATCGCTGGACCTCCTCGGCGAGCTGGACCGAGAGGGAGCTGCCCATTCCGTAGAGGGTCCCGTGGCGGACCTGTCCCTCAAGCCTGTCCACGACAATCTTGGGGGAGTGCCCGAGGATCAGAGCGGTGTGACCCATCCAGTAGTCCGTGTACCTATTGCCGTCCTCGTCCCAGATGAACTTCCCCTTCGCCCTCTTCACGAAGAGAGGATAGGGTTCGTAGTACCTCGTGTTGTGGCTGACTCCGCCCGCGAAGACCTTGAGGGCCCGCCTGTAGAGCGCCCTCGACCTGCAGGTCTTCCTTTCATAATCGCGGTCGCCGCCCATCGGTGCGGGTCGGTAAGTCGATGCTTTGAAGCATTTCGATTTTAATAGGCGCGCCCCCGCTCGAATGACGAGATGCAGTACGCAGTCGAACTCGGTGGCGAGCCTTTCAACCTCGAGTACACGCTCGAGAGTGGGCAGGTCTTCAGGTGGGAGAATAAGGGGGAGTGGTGGTACGGGCCGGTCGATGGTGGGGTGCTCAAGGTGAAGCAGGATCGCGACTTACTTTACTGTGAATCAAGCAGTGATGGGCTCGACGCTTCGTATGTAAGGCGGCTCTTCCGGCTGGACGAGGACCTGAAGGGAATCATCGGGACGTTCATGAAGGGCAAGGTCATGACTAATGCGGTCCAGCGCTTCTACGGTCTCAGGCTCATCAGGCAGGAGCGGTGGGAGTGCCTTGCCTCGTTCGTCTTGGCGACAAACTCAAACATCCCGTCGATCAGGAGAATGGTCGCGAATACATGCGAGAAGTTCGGTGAACCGCTCCTCTACGAAGGCTTGCGGTACAGGAGATTCCCTTCTGCGGAAAAGATAGCCGAGGCGCCCCTCGAGAGCTTGGCCGAATGCGGGCTGGGCTACAGGGCTCCCTTCCTGAAGAGGGTCGCCGAGGCGATTCATGAGGGGAGGCTCGAGCTCTCCGAGCTCGCTCTCCTGGACTATCCCGAAGCGAAGGAGTTGCTCTTGAAGAAGTTGCTGGGGTCGAAGCTCCTGCTCGGTGTCGGCCCCAAGGTCGCCGACTGCTTTCTCCTCTTCTCCTGCGACAAGGACGAGGCGTTCCCGATAGACGTCTGGGTCGCGAGGGCCTTGGCGCATTACTACCCCCGCCTCTTCGGGGAGACGACGGCGAAGAGGCTGGCCTCGAAGTCCACGAGGAGCCTGAGCGGAAGTCTATACGACTCGATCTCGTCGAAGGCGCGGTCGCACTTCGGGAAGTACGCGGGATACGCGCAGCAGTACCTCTTCATGCTCGCACGGATTAACGGCCTCGCGTGAACGGCTACTCTTTCTTTGTTTTCTTCTTTGTCTTCGTCTTCTTCGCCGGCTTGGCGACCTTCTTCGGCTCCTTCGCAGGTTTCTCTTTCTTCTTCGGTTCTTTCACGGCCTTCTCCTTCTTCTTCGGCTCCTTGACAGGTATCTCCTTCTTCTTCGATTCCTCGAGCGTTAGCCCAAGCTGCGCCTTCGGCCTTGCGACCTCGACGGGTTTCTCCTCCTTCCTGGGCCTCTCAGGCTCGGGCGGCCTCTCCGCTTTCACGATAGTCTCTTCGGCCAGTATCGCCGGCTTCAACATCTCAGCCCTCGGCTCCCTGCCGTGTAACCAGCTCGTAAGCCTGGTAACGTTACCGTCAAGGGCGGTTCTTCTCCTAATGTCCAGCTGGACACTCCACTTCTTCGCTCTCTCGAAGGAAAGTGCCGAAGCTGAGAGCTCTCCCAGTGAAAATCCGCGAGCGGCCCTCTCAATCATCCCACCTGCGTGCCTCGCCATGACTAGGGCGACCGGCGGAGGCCCCTTCGGAGGCGGCCCCATCTCGACTCTTGGCTTGGGTTTCTGCCTCTCCTCTTCTCGCTTCTGCGTCGGCTCCTTTTCTGGGGTCTCTTCCTCTTCTTTCTCCCTCCGGCTCCTCGCGTAACCCGTTCCTGTCATCATTGTTGTGTTCCTCCGCTAGACGATGACGAGTTTTACGCTTTTCATCTTGTCTTCCTTCTGGAACCCATTGCTCATACTGGCTATCTTCTGTGCGTCACCCTCAAGCAGGAACAACTCGACGCAGTTGTATCGAGTTATCTTGTTGTGCAGGTGGGTCCTGATGATGTCCTCGAAGGCGTGCTTGATCCTCGTGACGGGCTCCTCGTCTTCCTGGTTGTGAGTTACCGCGAGGATGGCTGTGACCTGGCCGCGAAGAGAGTCCTTCTCCCTCTTCTCCTCCAGCATGAGGCGGATAGCCGCCCTCACGAGCTCCGACCTCCCTGTGAAGCCGAGGGACTTCTGTATTTCGTCCATGTCCCTGATCATCTGATCCGGGAAGGAGAGGCTGACTATGGGCATCTTATTTCACAGGTTAATAACCGATATAAATGCGATTGCGTTCTCGTTAATAACCACAAGACGGAGAGAGCCTCTGCGAGCATCTGGACTATTCTCACCCTTCCGCAATTGAGGAGGTTAGAGTTCGGGCATTGAACCAAAACGCATTATAACGATTGACAGGTTTCGAGGGAGAGGTGTAGGGAGATGGCAGAGGCGTTCAGTACGCTCGCAGCCACCGCCCTCGCAACCTTTGTACCTCTCTACCTGGGTCTCCTCTTCCCCACTCTTCTCGGGAAGGGGTCGAGAGCATCCCTCTTCTTTGTAGCGGCTTCCGTGGGCATCATCTCCTGGTTCTTCCTCGATGTTGCGGGAGATTCGGCCCGTCTTGGTGTGGATCAAGGGTTCGGGGGCGACTACACCCACGCGGTTCTGGCAGGCTCCTTTGCCTTCGGTCTTCTTCTTCTTTTCGGGCTTGAGAGGTGGTCGATGCCTTCTTTCGGGGCAGCTTCTGACGCGATGACGGGGGGAGGTCAATTCACCTTCGCGGTCGCCCTAATTGCGGCGCTGGGAATAGGATTTCACGCCTTCGGTGAAGGCTTGGAGATTGGGTCCATCGTCCCAAACGCGACCTCAGTCCTGCTCGCCATAGGGGGTCTTGGTCCGGGGGTAGCGTACGTTCTCCACAAGTTCCTGGAGGGCCTCGTGGTCGGATCCTTCGCGATGCTTGCGCGAAGTAGGTACAGTCAGATTGGAGTCTTGGGAATCGCTTCCGGGTTGCCCACCCTGTTGGGTTTGCCGTTGGAGCCTCGGGTGCGGTGTACATCCAATTCAAGCTGATTCCAAAGATTTTCGAAGGAGGTGCGAAGTTCAGCATCCTGACCTACACCTTGATCGGGTTTTACTCTATGTACACGGCCGGACTCTTCCACAGCTGAGACTTTCAGGGAGGCCAGCGAACTGAGTGCTCTAGGACCTGACGCCGGAGAAGAAGGTGAGGAATCCTAACACGGCGACGCCCGCTCCCGCCCCGCCAATCAAGAAGTTGTTGAAGTAGAGGAAACCAGGTATCGTGATGGCGTCAACGCCGAATATTATCAGGGCAATACCAAGGGTATAGAGCCTCCCGCTCCTCATAGGGATGCCCACAGGCGCAGCTGCCGCTGCCGCTGGCCCAGCCTCGGGAGTTCGCGTCTGCTGCGGTGTGGGGGTTACGCGTCTCCCGAAGGAGGGAGGACCTCCCTTGAGGAGGCCTATGGGGAGGAAGAGAACCCCGAAGGCGAGCAGTATGCTCGAGGTACCCTGCGCGGCACCGGGTTCGGGGGTGGGTATGATGCAGACGCAAGAATCTTTGGCCGGCGTCAGAGGACCATTGAAGAGGTACACCCCCGCTCCGCCTATGAGCAGAAAGAAGAAGGCGAGAGTCAGGAACTCAGAGTCCAACTGCCTTGAATCGAACCTTGAAGATTCTTAAGCGTTTCGCGGGAGGTTCCATGACTATCGCATCAGATGGCGATCCCTTCCCTCGTAAACCGAGACCGAATTGATCTTCCCGCGAATGGTCGGCCTCTGTCCGGATTCTACCGTGTCCGCATCAGGCGGCTCTCCTTCGGATAAGGACGATAGCGGCCGCAACTCCTACTACGACAAGCGCAATTCCTAGCAAGTTGATGGCGGACAGTACCACAGTCTCTCCTCCTCCTTCAAGAGTGGTCGTCGAGGTTGTCGGAAGAATCGTTGTCGAACTGTTCGTTGACGACGAGAGGGATGATGTCGTACTTGAGGTCGTCGTGCTGTTCGTGTTTATGACTTGGGGCAGATTCATGGTCGAATTGCCAGGGCGATGGGTGGCTGTGAAGGGGAATGGAGACAGACAGCAGAGAACTATTAGCAGAGTCGTCATTCCCCTCAAGAGTAGGTTGATCGGCACTGGAGTACGATATAACTGAAGCGATAATCAGACCCCCTGACTCGGTTAACAACAAGGCTAGGAGCCGGACAAGAGCGACACGAGCGAATAAATGCTTAGCACATCATGCCCGCGCCTGCAGGCAGGATGCTCCGTTTGCCCATATTGGTATAGATGACGAGCGTTGCCAAATAAAACCCTAGAAACAACGCATAGCCAATCCAGTTGTGCAGGCCCCACAGGGCCGCTTCTCCGTCAGCGTATCCGGCCCAAATCAGAATCCCGATTCTCACTGAGTTCAAGACCACAAGGGCGGCGACTCCGACGAGCGCGATCTTGACCGTCGATCTAAGTTCTTTCTTCATGTCAATGTGCATCAGTCCCAATAGACCCACGAACGTCGTCACAGACAGTACGCTAGAGCATCCCGGGGTGATGGTTGCGGTCACGGTCTCTCCCACCTTCGACACAAACTCGAATTGCGTTCCATGCCATGTCACAGGTATTCCGCTCATGCTGACCATCCCGGCGGTCAGGGCCGATGAAAAACCTGCCAGTGGCTCTCCGAAGACGGTCTGTAGAATCGTCGGCGAGGTCACCCCGACGGAGTACAAGAGGGCATACGGAAGCATGATCTTCAAGCTCAGAGGGTTGATCAGAAGCGAACAGCCATAGAAAACCGATATGAGTGTCACCGCCGAAAGTTCCAGCGAGCCGTCCGAAAACTGGCGAAACGCGAGCGGCAAGACCACCAGACACAGGCCAAGGACTCTGGTAGGGGGTCTTGACGTCAACCCTTGCTCCTTCAGGAGGATCGCGTGGAGCTCCTTCCAACGAAGGGCGAAGAGAATGAAGAGAAGAGTAACGAAGGGGAAAGCGGGAAAGACCGTGCCGAATGTTTCGACAAGTCTGCCACTCAGCAGCTGAGTGAACGTAGAGATTTCCCCGGAGTAGAGCAGAAGCGAAGAGGTCAGAGCCAGAGAAAGCCAAGCAACGAATCTTCCGACGCCGATGTCGAGCCCTTTCAAGGGCCCTTACTTCGGGCGCGAAGCTCGTCTGGCTACTGCGTACGATAAGACTATGGCGACTGTCACAACGAGCGTGATTTCCAGCTGGAACGGAAATTCAGGTATTCCGCCCCCGCCCCCGGATCCGGTTGTCGTGGTCTCTATCGAACTGGTCGCTGTGGTTGAAGTGCTCCTCGAAGACGTAGTGCTGGTCGACGACCTCGAGGTGCTGCTTGTCGTCGACTTTGTTGTCGAGGTTGTCGTGGTGCTGGTGGTGGTAGTGGTCGAAGTCGTTGTGGTGCTCGCTAGGGGCGAGTACGCAAACGTGGTCGTCTTCCAGATGGGCTTCGTGTCTACAGAGCCGCTCCAAGAGGCGTTAACGGTGTACGTGCCGCTGATCCAGTTGCTCGTCCCACCGGCACCGAACGTGTAATGGAAGGCTCCGTTGTTGCCCACCTGAGCGGGGCTCGGTGCAACGACCTTTCCGTTCGGGTTCATCACCGTAACGAAGGCTGAGGTTGTGTCCGGCTGTGGAGCTGGGGTAATCGTCCCGGTAATCATTATCGTGTCAGATGCGTAGTAGGAAGGCTTGTCTGTCATGACGCTGATGGTGGTCGCAGCGCGGGCACTGAGAATCGCAGCCGACGCGACGATTGCGAAAGTAAGGACAATCGCAACGATTCGGACACTGTTCCTTGCTCGCAGGTCTAACCTTCCTCCAATCTCCGTCGTCTCTCTTCAGAGAATATTAACCGTTCTGAATTTCGGATATGGTTTCCCAGTACATCCTCGTCCGACAATCTCCCCATCGGATCCCTCTCCGAACGGATTGTGCAGCCATCGGCTCCTCTCCCCTCCGATGCCGGAGCCTCTAAGGTGCTTCGTCGATCACCAAGACGGCGTTCCACCGAATCTCATCCCAAAGACCGAAGGTCGATGAGTAATGCCATCTCATCGCGGTGCTTTCCAGCTCGCTGACGATACTCTTTTAACGCTACGCCGAGCGCACGAAATTGTCCCGGGGTAGCTCAGCCTGGTAGATCCATTAAGGAGCCATGAGCTTCCGGCTGTAGCAGTCGGCCTTGGCTGACTCGACCAGCCTACTCAGGCAACAGCAGTGACCGGAGTGTCGCAGGTTCGAAAGCGCCGTAATGGTGCCAAGTCTCCTGCTCCCGGGACACCTCAGAACGCTAATTCTAATATACGCCGAGAAGGGGTGCAGTTCGAAAGGTTTCTCCGAGGAATGAAAGAATGAGCCTGTCAGACTATCTTCATCTTATGAAGCCAAGGATAATTCCTCTCCTTCTTTTCGTGGGGGTGGGCTCGGCCGTCGTCGCCGGGCACTCAGTTCCTCCATTGAGGGTGACACTCGGGATCCTCGCCGGCGGCGGACTTACTTCGGCCGGGTCGCTAGCCGTGAACAGCTACCTCGAGAGGGGAATCGATGCGCGCATGAAACGCACGAAGCTTCTCTCCTACCTCCTCCTGAATCTGGTGGCCACATTCTTCATCGTCCTCGGGGCAGCAATCTACATCTCCGTCTACACCATCCTGCTCAAGCCGAGGACGACCTGGAACATAGTTCTCGGGGGTTTCGCGGGGAGTTGCGCCGCCCTAGCGGGATGGTATTCGGTGACCTTCTCTGACCCGCTGGCCGCAGCGTTGCTCGCTGTGCTGATCTTCGTCTGGACTCCGAGTCACTTCTGGAGCCTCGCCGTGATCACAGAGGAAGATTACTCCGCCGTCGGCATTCCTATGCTCCCGTCGGTCGTAGGTGCCGGGAGGGCTTCGAGGTTCATCGTGGCGAACACCTTGATCCTGATTCCGGTCAGCCTGCTTCTGACCCCACTCTTCCCGGGTACTGGGCTTTTCATCTACCTCCCGGCGGCCTCGGTGATGAACGCACTTCTTTTGGCTACAAACATCAAGCTTCTCCTTTCGCCGACCAAGTCCAACGCCTGGCTCGCGTTCAAGTTCTCGAGTCCGTACCTGGCGATGATCTTCACATTCGCGATGGTCGCCGCGCTCGTCTGAACGGTCCGATCGCCCTGCAATCCTGAGGCGCGCCGTTCTTGGGGCAGTCAACTTCGACCAGCGCTAGACGTATAAGGGAGTGAGCCCCCGCTTTTTTCAGAGGTGATACAGCAAGAATGAAGGCAGAAACATTGCTTCACATAGGGAGCGAGAAGTTCGAGGAGGAGGTCGTCCGTTCAAACACACCCGTCTTGGTCGACTTCTACGCGGATTGGTGCGGACCTTGCAGGCTCATCGAGCCTGTCATCGAGAGGCTCTCGCAGGAGTACGCAGGAAAGGTGAAGTTCGTGAAGATCGACACCGACGCGAACCAGGATCTCGCCGCGAAGTTCGAAGTGATGAGCATCCCGACAGTTATGCTCTTCAAGGGCGGTAAGGTGAAGGAGAGGATCATAGGGGCAGCGCCCGCACCAGTTTACAAGCAGAAGATCGAGTCCCTCTTCAAGGCTTCCTAGACGGATAGATAGACGAATGTGTCTCCGGCGTCGCGGCGACATCCGTGCCACAATCCAAAATTCTTAACTATCGTCACGGGACGCTCCGAAAAATGAAAGATTGCGAAATGAATGGGTACTTCTCCAGCTCACGCTGATCTCAGTCTACCTGCTGATGGTCGTGGGGGCATACGTCACGACTGCCGGCTACGGGCTGGAGTGCCCTGACTGGCCGACCTGTCAGGGTCAGCTGATACCCCCGCTGACGACCGGGGTGCTCGTCGAGTACAGCCACAGACTGCTTACGGTGCTGACTTCTGTCCTTCTCTTCGCGGCCACCTACGCGGTGTGGCGGATGCCCTTCCGCGTCCCGGCCATGGTGCGCTCGATGAAGTTCGCATCCGTTCTTCTCGTGATCCAGATCCTCCTCGGCGGAGTGGTGGTCGGCACGGAGCTGAACGCTCTGGTCGCCGCGGCGCACCTGGCGAATGCTATCCTGATCTTCGGCCTCGTCGTCTCCGCGATGATACTCTATCGTCACCACGCGTACTGACTCCATCAGGTTTATTCGCTCCCTCGAGGGTCTGGGTCGATGCGGTGGACGTAGAAGAACGCCTTGAGCTGATACGAAGGGTTGGCGAGGAGATAATCACCGAGCCGGAGCTTCGGACTCTCCTCGAGACGAAGGAACACCCGGTCGCCTACGACGGCTTCGAGCCGAGCGGCCTCGCCCACGTCCCATTCGGCATCCTCCGGGCGATAAACCTCGAGGACCTCCAGAAGGCGGGTGTGAAAGTAAGGCTCTGGGTCGCCGACTGGTTTGCTTGGGTCAACAACAAGATGGGGGGAGACCTCGAGAAGATCCAGCAGGTGGGGAGGTACTTCGTCGAGGTGTGGAAGGCGGCGGGGGTCGACCTCTCCAAGGTCGAGGTTCTCTGGACGAGTGACGCCGCGAGGACAGACGAGTACTGGAAGAAGGTCGTGACAGTCGCGCAGAACGTTACGCTCGCGAGGGCTCGCCGAGCTCTCACGATAATGGGGAGGACCTCGAAAGACCTCGTCGAGACCTCCCAGCTACTCTACCCCATGATGCAGGTCGCCGATATCTTCTGGCTTGAGGTCGATATCTGCCAGCTGGGCCTCGACCAGCGCCGGGCCAACATCCTTGCGCGGGAGGTCGCCGAGAAGCTGAAGTGGAAGAAGCCCGTCGCCGTCCACCACCATCTGTTGATGAGCCTTCAGGGTGCGAGGGAGCTGGAGGGGTACGACGAGAACGCCACGATTGACAGGGAGATAGCGAGCAAGATGAGCAAGAGCAAACCGGAGTCTTCCATCTTCGTCCACGACAGTACCGCCGAGATCAGAAGAAAGGTGGAGAGCGCCTTCTGCCCCGCAAAGGTTGCTGAGAACAATCCGGTCCTGGAATACTGCAGGTACATCATCTTCAGGAAGGCGAAGTCCCTCGAGGTCTCCCGCCCAGAGAAGTACGGGGGGAGCGTCACATTCGCCTCCTACCGAGAGCTGGAGAAGGCGTACACGGAAGGTAAGCTGCATCCGTCCGACCTGAAGAAGGCCGTCGCGAATGCGATGGATGAAATAATTCGCCCCGTGAGGGAGCACTTCGAGAGAGACACTCAGGCCAGGAGGCTCTACGAGTACGTGAAATCCGCCGAGATAACACGATAGGGGCGGGAGAGAAAATGTCTCGCCCCAAGTTCATCGTCGACGCGATGCTCGGCTCCCTCGCCAGGAAGCTGAGAATCTTCGGGTTTGATACCAGCTACTACAAGACCGGGGAGGACAGCGACCTTCTCAGGGTCGCAGGCGAGGAGGGACGCGCGATCGTGACATCAGATAGGGCACTCGGCGAGACCGCGGGAAGGCGTGGTTTGCTTGCCTTCGTCGTCGTCGGACGGAAAGACCGAGAGCGAATCGTCTCCCTCGTCGAGCAGGCCGAGAGGTTTCACTGTCCTCTTGTGGGCGGCGACCCTCTCTGCGCCCTCTGCAACGGGTCTCTCTCCGAGGCGAAGCGGGAGAATGTGAGGGGTCTCCTCCCCTCCAAGCTCGTGGCAAAGCACAGGAGATACCACATCTGCGAAGAATGCGGCAAGGTCTATTGGCACGGAAGTCACTGGAACAGGCTGAGGAAGATCGAGGTATTGATCGCGACGTCCAAGCGCACTTGATTGATTAATTAATTAAGCAGCGCTCGTTTGAAGCTTCATGCCTCTTCTTAGCTTGGCGCAGGGAGTGGAGGTTGTACGGCTTGCGAGGAGGACGCTGGATTCGTACGTGTCAACGGAAGAGAGACCCAAGAGTGCGAGATGGACCGGCTATCTTGGGGAGAGGAGAGGCGCATTCGTCACGCTCAACCTCCGTGCTCCCGAGGGGCAGAGTCTTCGTGGGTGCATCGGTTTCCCTTATCCGGTGAAGGAGCTGGGAGAGGCGGTCGTCGAGGCTACCATCGGGGCAGCGAGTGAGGATCCACGCTTTCCGCCGGTGCAGCTCTCAGAGCTGGCGGAGATTCTCGTGGAGGTGAGTGCGCTGACCAAACCCGAAACGATCAAGGTCGACAGGAGGAGTGAACTCCCCTCAACGATAAGGACGGGTACCGACGGGCTCATCATCTCCACTTCGTACCAGAGCGGCCTGCTCCTTCCGCAGGTCGCGGTCGAGTTCAACCTTACTCCCGCCGACTTTCTCACCGAAACCTGCATCAAGGCCGGATTGCCTCCGGATTCGTGGCTCCTCGACGGCGTGAACGTCCAGAGGTTTCAGGCGGAGGTCTTCGCGGAGCTGGTCGCGAGGGGCACCATCAAGGCGGTCACCTTCAAGTGAATTGACGTGCGGAGGATACACATCGGCGCCTTCGGGTCCGGACTGGGTCACGCCACGCGGATGCTCTCCGTCGCACGACTTCTGGAGGCGCGCGGCGACTCGGTGAAGTTCTCCAGCTCGGGAGATGCGGTGACCCTGATACGACAAGAGGGCTACGCCTGCTCCTCTCTCCCGCTCGTCGACGTCAGCTGGAAGGATGACGGTCGATTCTCCGCCCTCGACACTGCGAGGAGCTTTCCCCAGAATGCGGGCAGATTCACGAAGCAGATTCGTGAGGAGGCGCGCAACATAGCCTCCTTCGGCGCAGACTCGGTTCTCAGCGACTCGATGATGGCCACCGTGATAGCAGCGAGGCTTGCCAAGACCAGGGTCGTTACCGTGCTGAATCAGCTCCGGCTGGAGAGTTCACGCAGAACCCCTCAGGTAGCCGCGAGCATGATCTCCGCGGGGACTGTCTCGTTAGGGGCGGCCCTCTGGAACCTGAGCGATGCGATCCTCTTCCCCGACCTTCCCGAGCCGTACACGATTAGCGAGAGGAACCTCTGGCCCTCGGAGCGCGTCAAATCTAGATACGTCGGGTTCCTCACTCCCCCGAAGGACCACACGAGAAACCCACTCGCGGAGAGGCTGAAGGGGGAGAAGAGGCTCAAGGTCTACTGGCAGGTCTCCGGCCCGTCGAAGACGAGGACCCCGCTTCTCTCCGCGGCGTTCAGAATAGCAGACTCGCTGAAGGAGAAGGTTCTGTCGGTCGTCTCGGGAGGAGACCCCTCGGGGGATTCCGAGCCGAGGAGGATGCCCTTCGGCTGGTTCTACGAGTGGTGCCCTGGAAAGGATTCGATTCTGGAGATGGCTGACCTCGTCGTCTCGAGGGCGGGGCACACAAGCATAGCCCAGTTCGTCTTGAACGAGAAGCCATCCCTCTTGGTGCCGATTCCTCAGCAGACAGAGCAGGAGGGAAACGCAGAGAAGGCCGAGAGGCTCGGCATCGCCGTCAGGGTAGGGCAGGACGACCTCTCCACCCAGACGTTCTCAGAAGCGAGCGAGAGGCTCTTGGGGGGGATGGTCGGACAGAGGCTTCGGGAAATCTCCGCCGTTGCCAGGAGGCTCGACGCCAAGACTGAGATCGTAAAGGCGCTCACTTGACCGAGTCTACGACTTCGTGAAGCTCCGCCCGAGCCCCGCCGAATGATCCAACCCTGTACGCGGAGGCTACAGATTCTTGGATACCCGAGAGCAGCCCATTCGACTCGAAGTATCCTGTCAGTCCGAGCGAGTCGAAGACACGCTTGAACTCCGGCTCGGGGAAGAGCAGGAGAGGATAGACGACCCCCGTCACACCCCGCCAACTGAACTCTTCTCGACATTCGAGGTGATACCCGGCGAAGACGGGACTCTCCCCTCCACCCTTCTTCTTCTTGAGCCAAGACGCAAGGACTCCCTTGGGTGAGTTCTTTGAACCTGTGAGCAGCGTCAGCTTCAGTCTCGTCGGGTCGATTCGGTGCGACAGTTCTGAGTACAGCCTCCCGGCCTCGACGACCGACTCTTCACTCGTCCGGAGGTGAACGAGTTCGACCGAGAAGCCGGCTAGCGCTGCCATCCACGCGACGACGGAACTGTGCATTCCTCCCGAGACGAGGCAGAACGCTTTCGCGGTTGACGTCGGGACTCCCCCGACACCTCTCCTGATCTCGACAGCCGCGACGCCCTGATTTCTGTCGAGGGCGACGTGAAATATCAGTTCGGGGCTTCTTTCGTCGATCCTCGTGCCTCTTCTCAGCCCAAGGAGTCGCGAATTCGCGGCTCCGATCAAGTCCCCTCTCAGACTCTTACTCCCAGTCACCTCAACCTGAACGCCGAACCTCGAGTTTCTCTTCAGGTATCTCTCCCCGAGGGCCTGGAGAGAAGCCAGAAGAGCTTCCGGCCCGCCCTCGGATGTGTAACCGAGTCCGATCCAAACCACCCCCGGCAGGTGGGCGCAATGCCTCGCGGCTGTCGCCGGTTCGCCTCCGAGGACTGCGATCGTCTCCCCGACTCTCACCACTCTGAAACCCCTTCCCGCGAGGACGTTCGATGCCGACCTCTCGAGGTCAGCAAGCGCGCCGAACCCGGTCCACCTCAACAGCGCGGACGGTTTCCCGGTTCGTGGCTCGCTTTCTTTTCGTCTCATCTCTTGAGTGAAGGACGGAACCTCCTCCGATAATTTAACCCTTGGCTTGGAGTCGGACATATTTTTAAGACGAGAAATCGCGCGCTTTCAGGTAGGTGTCGGAGCGAGGGTGGATAGAGCGAGCAACGCCGCGGGAGTAATGAGCGCGAAGGCCGAGGCCCACGCGAAGCTCAACGGATGGGTCGTGAGGAAGAGTGCCGTCGGTGGTGTGGTCTTTCTGCTTCTCCGTGACGGGAGCGGCTACGTTCAGCTCTCGGCAAAGAGAGGTGCGACCCCGGATTCCGCCTTCGAGGCGATGAAGTCAGCGACGAGGGAGTCTGCGGTAACTGCCGAGGGCGCGGTGAGGGAGGACAAGAGGGCGCCCGGGGGACGCGAGGTCCAGGTGAAAGATTTCAGAATCATAGCGCGCGCCGAGACGTGGCCGATAACGAAGTCGGCTGCGAAGTCGCCCTCCTACCTGTACGACAAGCGCCACCTGAGCATCAGGGGAAGAAAGGTGATCGCGACGATTAAGATACGCTCCGAGGTAATTGGAGCGAGCTTCGACTACTTCAGGGAGAAGGGGTTCGTCCTGATTAGCGCCCCCACATTTGTCCAGGCCGCCGTCGAGGGCGGCTCGACGCTCTTCGAAGTCGACTACTTCGGGAAGAAGGCTTACCTGAGCCAGTCCGCCCAGTTCTACGAGGAGGCCGCACTGCCCGCGCTCGAGAAGGTCTGGATCTTCCAGCCCGCCTTCCGGGCGGAGAAGTCGAGGACCGCAAAGCACCTCACGGAGTTCTGGATGATCGAGGCAGAACAGGCGTTCACCGAGCAGCCCGAGAACATGATGCTACTCGAGGGGTTGCTCGCCTTCATCGTGAAGAGAGTCCTAGAGAGAAGAAAGGAGGAGCTCAGGATTCTGGGGAGAAGCTTGAAGGAGCTGAGTCTGCCCCTCCCGAGGATTACCTACGACGAGGTGAGAGATTTTGCCGCAAGGAAGGGCGCGAGCTTCGAGTGGGGGGAGGACCTGACAACCGAGGCGGAGAGGATAATCAGCTTGAGCCACGAATCACCCTTCTTCATCACCGACTATCCGCTGAGCGCGAGGTCCTTTTACCACATGACGTATCGCGACCGCCCGAAGGTGACGAGGTCGGCCGACCTCATCGCCCCCGAGGGGGTCGGTGAGCTCGCGACGTGCGGGCAGAGGATCGCCGAATACGACGAGTTGATGGAGAGGGTCCGGAGTCAGGATTTCTCTGCCGAGTCTCTCTCCTGGTACCTCGAGTTGAGGAAGTACGGGATGCCTCCGCACACTGGTTTCGGGATCGGCGTCGAGAGGACGACGAGGTGGATCGCGGGACTGAAGCATATCAGGGCGGCGGGTCTCTTCCCCAGGACGATGACGAGAATCTCCCCTTAACCCTTAATTAGAGGAATTCGAGTCGGCCTCCCGCATGGAAGAAGTCAACGAGGAGCTCGCCCTCACGACCCTGCCCGGTGTGGGGCCCGCGACGAAACAGAAACTCAACGATGCAGGGGTGTACACGATTCTTGACTTGGCGACCGCGAGTCCTACGGACATCGCTGAGGCTGTGGACATAGACACCTCGAAGGCAGTTGAGCTGAACAACAAGGCGAGGAAGAAGCTTGTCGAGATGGGGAAGCTGGAGCCTGACTTCATCAGCGCTTCCGAACTTCTGGAGAAGAGAAAGGCGATCGATAGAATCAGC
>VBPQ01000234.1 GCA_005877185.1 Nitrososphaerota archaeon | reverse complement strand
ACTTGTACGCTGGTGGCATGCCTGATGATGCCATCAGAGCAGGTTGGACCGATGCTGCCAGCGCTCCGAATGGGAATGTTGTGTACGAAAGTACACGCTCCTAGAGACGGGGTCTGATTCTTTTTATCCCGACCGGGAGACTCCGAGGACTATTGCGGGGGTCGCCCAGAGCAATCGGCGGGAAGCCTGGTCAACGGCGCGAGCGAGAATTCTCCGCGTTGCTCAGGACCTCGTCCCTTAGTGTCGAGTAGCTCGACGGGGAAGGGTTCGTGGGTTCGAATCCCACCCCCCGCACTGAAAAACCAAAGTTCATGTTGTCAGAGACTCGTCTGTGCGATGATTAACTGACGCAGCCGCTTGCCAAACCTGTTCGCGACCCGGGGTCTCGTTTCAGGATTCCAGATGGAGTAGGAGAGATCTCGGCAAAACCTAGTCAGGTCTTTATACCACTCCTCACCCCTTCGAATCATGTCGATATCCAAGACTCCCTCTGCCGAGGATTTGTACACGAAGTTCCTAAAGGCGCTAGCTGACAATAAGTCCGGTGACTGGATTCTGGCGGTGTTCGAGGGATCGCCCAGCGAAGGCATGTATTCCTGGTGCTCCGACTGCGTGGCAGCAAGCGGCGACCTGACCAGTTTCTTGGAAGAATACACTGGCGATGTCAAGGTGTCTCAGTTCAAGGTTGGGACCAAGAACGAATGGGAGGACGATGTCATCGGCCCGAGTCCTTTCAGGATGAAGTTTCCCTTTCTATCCGACCTTCCCACGGCGATACTGTTCAATGGAAAACTAGACGTGGCTAGATTCATCGCGCCTCGTAAAGAAGACCTGCTTTACCTTAGCAAGAGGGCAACGACTTACGAAGATCAAAAGGCGAGCGGGTCTTGGAATCCTCCAAAGGGAACTGAAATCCCACGGTACAAACCGGCGGCTCTTCTGAACAGGAAGAGAAGGGAGTAGTCTTACAGCGCGTGAAGCATCTTCCTTAACTTTAGCGGCGATTCGTTAACTTGAGGTACAATCCATCCGGAGAGGCGGGCTTTCAAAACTTAATTTCACTGTGCCGGAGTCTGAAACCAGTATTTGCTGCGCACACATTAGCTCCTAGAAGCACCTGTCGCGTGTGCGGCGTATCGTCATGTTCAATCGTGTGACGCCAGCGACCGCACAGCTGAACGAGCGTCGTCAACCCCCCCATCCCCAACCCCCATCTTGCGCTAGGGGACGGTCACGAACCCAGCCTGTTTGAAATGGGCATCGAAGGTGAAAGCGGTCGTCACGCCGTATTTCTTCATTGTCGCGAAAGACACGCAATCTGTGAGACTCCAATCTTTGTCGGTGTGTTGTTTGAATATTCGCATTCCATCGGAGAAGATCCCTTCGCCGGAGTAGACCACGTTTACGAACTTCGATGTGAGGGTTGCTTCCGCAAGTTCGACGGCTTTGGCGTGGCTGTGTGCGAAACGAGTCAGAGTTATGGCCTCGTCGAGGACATAGTCTGTTGTCATGAAGGAAGTTATCTGTGTCTCCCTGGCCGCTATCTTGCGCATCAGCTCGGCCGCTTTGAGATGGAAGTCGTCAGTGGAGTCGTAGTTTGCCTTCAGAGCCGAAGAGTCGACGAAGATGAGCAGGAGTTCATTTCCTCCTGTAAAGGAAGGCTTCGATTTCGTCGGACCTAATTTTCACTTTGAACTCGATCGGCTTGAGTCTGAAGAGAGGATCCTCTGTGAGGTCGATTACAGAAGCGCTCCACCAGCGTAGCGCTTGCCTTGCAGCCTCCTTGATGGTCATGTTCTTGCTCTTTGCGAGGCTGAGGAGAGTCTCGTAGTCGCCAGGTTCTAATTCGGTCTGCACGACCTTCTTCTTTCCATCGGTCATACCCATTAAGCCGGACATCTGGCATTTAAATGTTCATCTACATGTAAATCGCAGATTATCGCGACCAGTCAGGAGTCAAGGTGGGTCTTACTTCGAAGCTCTATGAGGGAAGCAGCTGGCCGATTGTCTCGCTCTTGTGGTTAATCAGTGACCAGACGTAGTTAGGCGTGAGTGGGATTTTCTCGATCACCACTTCCAGCGGGCTAAGCGCGTCTTCGACTGCGTTGACGATCACCGGGGTCGCCCCTATGGTTCCCGCCTCTCCCACGCCCTTGACGCCGAGGGGATTCAGAGGCGAAGGAGTTTCGGTACGGTAGCTCTCGATTAATGGCGCCGTATCCGTCGATGGGATCAGGTAGTCAGAGAGGGTAGCGGTCAGTGGCTGCCCGTTCTCGTCATAGACCATCTGCTCGAGGAGCGCCTGTGAAACTCCCTGCAGGACTCCACCGTGGATCTGCCCCTCGACGATGAGGGGGTTGAGGACCTTCCCGACATCATCGACGGCAACGTACTTGAGTATCTTGATGATTCCCGTCCCTCTGTCCACCTCGACCATCGCCACGTGGGTGCCGAAGGGGAACGCGTTGCCGGGGGGCGCGTATGCGCAGTACTCGTAGAGGGTTGCCTCCATCCCCGGCGGAAGGGCTTGAGGAGAGTAGGCCGTCTCGGCGACTTCCGTGAACGGCAGGCTCTTCGACGAAGTCGCAGAG
>VBPQ01000057.1 GCA_005877185.1 Nitrososphaerota archaeon | reverse complement strand
TCGAGGAGCTTGTCAACCAGATTAACGTGAAGGAGAGGCTCGCTCCCCTTCTCGAGAAGAAAGGCGAACTGCCGCATCTTCTCCTCGCCGGGCCGCCCGGCTCAGGCAAGACCACCACGGCCCTGATCATCGCGCGGGAGATTCTGGGAGATCTTTCGAGTGACTACACCCTCTCGCTTAACGCATCGGTTGCACCTGATACTCCTGTTATGGTTCGAGTAGGAGGAGAAATTCGTCTTGTAGATTTCCAATGGATAGCAGAAAGATACTACAAAGACCGGCTTTCAAAGTACGCATACCCGAGTGACTTGGAGGTGCTTAGTCTTGATAGGGCGAGCCTCAAAGTTGAATTCAAGAGCGTCGCGAATATCTCCCGTCATAAAGCAAGTTTTCTGGCAGAAGTCGATTTCAAGGGAGGGTCGGTCAGTACGACCCTGAACCACTCCGTAATGATTCTGAATGACGATGGCGAACTCGAAGAAAGTGCCGTCTCTGACCTGAGAAAAGGCGACCTGCTCATAACATTCAACACTGAAATCCAGACGAATTCGACCGAGATCTCAGCGCCAGAATTCCGGGCTTCTACGATGAGAGGAATGCCTGTCGACCCGGCTACGGGTCGAGCGTTGGCTAGGGTTCCCCTGAACCTGGAGAGTTCCTGGGTCTTCGGAAGTTACATGGTCGAGGGATGCGTGGCTCTTCCAAATGGCGGAGGCGGGACTACGGTTCTAACCTACCACTATCCCGACGAGTTGGATTACGTCGAAAGGGCCGCCGCGTATTTCAGGGAGACCATGGGTTTGCATACGCATACTCACACAGTAGTTTCTGGTTCGTCTAGACGGAAATCGGGCATACAATTGTCTGTCTGTTCAAAGCCTCTCGCGAGGTTTCTTGCCAATCACTTCTATTCAGAATCAGCCCCGAAGCACATCGCGATGTTCAAGCGAATTCCAAACTTCGTCTTTAACGCTCCTGCTGAGTCGCGAATAGAATTCCTCAAGGGCTACACGGGCGATGCCTCAGGAGTCTGGCAGAAGTTCGTCCGGTACAGTTCGAAGTCGAAGAAGTGCTTGGTCGGCACCTCTTGGCTTGGCCGCGTGACCGGTCTACACACCAGCATCTTCGAAAAGGAGTGCAGACTGGTCTGGGACTTGCCAAGCTACTCCTACTTCGTGGGCGGCCTGATTCCAGCCAGGCCTTTCGCTCGGTTCTTTGAACGTCTTGGTAAGAGGGTCGGATTCAACTGGAGGTACGAAATGAGGCACCATCTTTACTCCAAGAAGTGCAAAGCTCTCTCCAAGACGTTTGCGACCACCCTCCTGAAAAGGCTTAACGTCGCGAGTCTATCGCCCCAAGAGAGAGCCTCACTGGCCATGCTAAGGAGGCTTGCATCCTCCTGTGTCTACACGGCAGAGATTACAGGCATCAGGTTGAAACCATGCGACGGTTTCGTCTACGACCTGACGGTCCCTGGAAGCCAGACTTTCTGGGGGGGGACGACCCCGGTACTCTTGCACAATAGCGATGAAAGAGGGATAGACATGGTTCGAGAGCGTGTCAAGACATTCGCGAGATACTCGGACAGGAGGGAGGGTGTCCCGTTCCGACTCATAATCCTGGACGAATCAGACGAGATGACGCGCGACGCGCAAACCGCGCTACGCAGAATAATGGAGGAGAGTGCCCAGTTCACGAGGTTCATCTTGCTGTGCAATTATTCGTCCGGTATCATCGAACCTCTGCAAAGCAGGTGCGCTCTCTTCAGGTTCCAACGCTTGGACGAAGGTTCGGTTACCACGCACCTCAAGGAGATTGCGAGGAAGGAGAAGGTCAAGCTCTCCGAGCCGAAAGTCCTCTCGGCGATCTACGAGTCGACAAACGGCGACCTTCGACAGGCCATCAATCTCCTTCAGGCAGCTTCTGCATCCGGAGAAGTCACACTCGAGAGGGTCGGGGCCGTGACCGGAACCACCGTGAAAGGGAGGGTTGGAGAAATCATGAGGCTCGCCCTCGACGGCGAGTTTGAGAATGCTCGTCTCAAGATGATCGAGCTCACGCGTGTCTACGGAATACCGGAGAGGGATTTCCTGAAGTTCGCGAACGAGGAGTTGACCAACCAGAAGGGAGACGCCATGGGGGATGCGGTCAAGATACTCGCGGAGTACGACTACAGGCTCGTCATGGGGGCGCAGCCGGAGCTCCAGCTGACGGCGATGCTCGCCGAGCTCTCGGCGCTGAAGGGCAGGAAGGGCGAGTGAGCACATAGGTGGACCTCTCCCTCCCGCGAGGAATCAGGGACATCGAGCCGCAGGAGCATCTTTTGTACGAGAGGATACGGGAGGCATTCTACGAGGTCGCGGACCTCTTCAACTTCAAGATGATGGAGCCCGCCCCGATTGAGTATCTCTCCACTCTCAGCGCGAAGAGTGGGGAGGAGGTCGCGAAGCAGATCTACTCCTTCAAGGACAAGCGAGCGCGCGACGTTGGGCTGCGATTCGACCTCACCGTGGGTCTGACTCGGTACGTATCCTCGCGGAGAGACCTGAAGCCGCCGATTAAGCTGGCATGCTACGGAGGAGCCTGGAGATACGAGGAGCCTCAGTACGGTAGATACAGGTGGTTCCACCAGTGGGATGTTGAGATCTTCGGGAGCGCGAGCACAGAAGCCGACGTGGAGGTGATAGACGTCTGCGACAAGATCCTGCGTAAGCTCGAGCTTGACAACCTCATCATCCAAATTGGCGAGAGGAGCGTGGTCGAGGAGTACATCAGAAAGTCGCTTCACGTCTCCTCGGAGGAGAAGCTCGTCGAGTTGATGAGGGCCCTCGACAAGGTTCAGAGGAAGACGGAGGAGGAACTGATCAAGGAGTACGAGGCGAGGGGAGTAGGCAGGGACGAGGTCCGCAAGCTGCTCGAGTTCGGGAGGCTGCACGGCCCTCCCGAGAAGATGATCCAGGTCGTCAACGAGCTTCAACTGAAGTCATCTGAAGGCCTTGAACGGGTCTGGGACTCTCTGAAGAGCAGGGACATCGGGAACGTGGAGTACAACATGAGCGTCGTGAGGGGGATAGACTACTACACGGGACTAGTCTTCGAGACCGTCGACAGAAGGAATCCTCAGCTCGGCTCCCTCTGTGGCGGGGGGAGGTACGACCTCCTCCCGAAGGTCTTCGGCAGACCAGACCTCTCGGCGACCGGCGCTGCCGGCGGGATCGAAAGGGTCGCTCTATTGATGACGGGGAAGGCCGAACCTAGAGGGGTCGTCTTTGTGGCGTACACGGATTCTTCGCTGCGGAAGAATGCGGTGAAGCTCGTGAGTGAGCTGAGAGGCGAGGGAGTCAAGGCGGAGACTGCAATCGACCCAAAGAGCCTCGGAAGACAGCTCGAGGACGCGAGCGAACTGGGAGCAAGGTGGACGGTAATCATAGGTAAGAGGGAACTCGCTTCGGGCGAGCTCACTCTCAGGGACATGAATGAACGCAAGGAGGAGCGGCTCAGCCCAGAGGAGGTCAGGCGGCGGCTGAAGGCGGGCTAGGTAGCTCGCCTCGCGACCGATTTCGGGACACCCTCAGCGAGAGAGGCCGTTTGTGACGACTCATCGAGCCGTTTCTATAAGTAGATGAACGACTCCTCCGAGCCCACGGAGCCTTGCAGCAAGAGAGCGAACAGGGCGGAAGCGCGGGCAGGAAGAAGAAGAGGAGGGTCGGGTGGGTCTACTCTGTGCTCCCCGTGTCGATGGCGACGGGCCCCCTGGGTCCACTCGTCCAGCTTTACCTTATTCAGCTCAACGGTCAGATTCTGGGCACGATCTACGCGAGCCTCGCATTCGCGATGTTCAACGGCGTGAGTATCCCAGCCTCGATGTTCTGGGGATACGCGACGGACAGGCTGCACAACCGCAAGACCATCGTGGTGGTCAGCTACGCGCTGACGGCATCGATCCTCTTCGCCTTCTACTTCCTCGGGAACACACCGGGAACGATTCTGGTCTACTCTGTCTTCTCCTTCATCTCCGCAGCCGCAGCCACGCCGCTTAATCTGTTGATCATGGAGACCGAGCACAAGGGAAAGTGGGCGAACGCCTTTGCCAGGCTCTCCATGATCTCGAGCTTGGGAAACGTTGGAGGATTGGTCCTCAGCACGCTCTGGGGGGCGGGGGGGTTGCCGCTGATTCTCCTCTCGATACCACTTGGAACTTTCTCTCTCGCCTCTGCTGTTCTTGCCTTCGCGACCATCAGCGAGCCTGCTTTCGTCTTCGAGAGGGAGACCATCGTCCGGCGGAGGGCTAGCTTCTTCACCCGTTTCTTGGCCTTGCCGTTGATGTTTCTTACCACGCCCGGGCTCGTAGACTTCAGGCGGTTGTTCAGGGGCCTCCGCTTCAGCCTCACCAGCTACCTTCCCCTCTTCTACATCTCGACCGTCTGCTTCTACTTGTCAAGCGGGGTCTTCAACACCTCGCTAGTCCCGGCGCTCTCTACTTTCTCGCTTTCCACCGGCGAGGTCTTTGCCGTCATCCTATCCGGGATGGTCGTCCAGACCCTCGCGTTCCGGTACGCGGGAAGGTACTTTGAGAGACGCTCCCTGGCGTCCGGTTCCATCCAGGGTCTTCTTCTGAGGGGCGGGTGTTACGTGCTCTTCGGGGTCTTCGCTCTGGTCGCCGCGGGCCCTGGATACGTGATCCCGGCTTTGATTCTATACCCTCTTGCTTCAGGCGTTGCGTTCGCGGCATACTACATCTCAACGTACACAATGATGTTCAACGCAATCCAGAGGGGGAACGCAGGCTCGGCCCTCGGCGTGTACAGCGCGGTCATCGGTGTAGCGACCCTGGCGGGCTCCCTGGGGTCCGGTTTCATCTCCGTCTTTGCCGGCTTCCACGTCACCTTCATCTCCGCCGGGCTGTTATTGTTCTTGGCTGCGGCCGTTGTGACTAGGCTGCCCGCGGGTGGCCACACCGAGGGTCCCCATTCCTGAGCCGACGATTGAAGCGTTATGCCCCTTGTAGTAGGCAAGTCTACAGGATTGGAAGAATAGAATTGGTACCAGGCTGCCGTTCAGTCAACTGAGGCTTCGCCCAGTTTCCTCTTCTCTTCATCTATCAGCTCTGTCAGCGCCTCGAATGCCTTTCCAGCGTCCTTCATGGTCACTACCATCATCGTGTCCGTGTAGCAGCTTACCGTGTCTTCGACGTTGACGTGCTTTCTGGAAAGCTGGTCGTAGAAGGAGCTGATGCAGCCTGTCGTGGTGATGATTTCCTTCGGGCTGTGCACCGTAATCGCTGCGCGCTCCTCCCCTTCGTCTAGGAATTCCGCGCTCGATAGGGCCTTCTTCACTTCCTTATGCAGTCTCTCGTCAAAAATTAGGGTGATCGACGACAGCGATTCAGAGACTTGCATGAAGTCCTCTTGGTAGCTTGAGAGAAGGGTGCTGACTGTCTGGAGGGTCTTCCTTGTCTTCTCAACCGAAAGCCTCGAGACACCTGTCCTCACATTCACGACGCTGTTCGCGACAACATTGGCCACCTGGCTCGACGCCGGTGAATAATCATCTCTGATCCGCTTGAGGGAGCTTATGATTCCCTCTTCGTTGACGTCCTTGACCTTCTTACCCATCCTAGCGGCGACCTTCGGCCTGATTACTCTGGCCAGTCCACTCAGATTGGCGTAATCCCTGGCGATAGCGTCTTGAAACGAGAAGTCGGAGTTCACCTCGTCCCTGACCGCTCTGATTAGCGAAGGGCCGTTTCGCGAGTTCGATGACCTGTTTTGGTCACGCGGAGCCAATAAAAGCTCAAACTAGCCAAAATCTATAAAAGTGTTTTCCGCAGGTCTCAAACGATACTTTGGGACTCACAGTAGCTCTCGCATACTCTGGCGGCCTCGACACCTCCGTCTGCATCAAGTGGCTGCAGGAGAAGTACAAGGCCGACGTCATCACGGTGACGCTCGACCTAGGGCAGAAGGATAACCTCAGGGAGATAGGGAAGCGTGCATACCTCCTGGGAGCACGAAACCACTACGAGGTCGATGCCCGCCATGAGTTTGTCACCGGCTACGTCCACCCCGCGATAAAGGCAAACGGGCTCTACGAAGGCAAATACCCGCTCAGTACCGCCCTGGGTAGACCCCTGATAGCGGAGAAACTCGTGGAGGTTGCCCAGAGGGAAGGCGCTGGCGCGGTCGCCCACGGTTGCACCGGGAAGGGAAACGACCAGGTCAGGATAGACGTGACAGTCAGGTCGCTCGACCCGTCCCTGAAGGTTATCGCCCCGGTCAGGGAGTGGAACATGACGAGGGACGAGGAGATGACCTACGCACAGAATCAGGGAATCCCGATAAAACCCTCGAAGTCGATCTACAGCGTCGACCAGAACCTCTGGGGGAGGTCCATCGAGAGCGGCCCCCTCGAGCACCCGGACCAAGAGCCCCTCCCCGACGCCTTCGAGTGGGCGACCCTCCCTGAAGACGCCCCCGATACGCCTGCCTACCTGGACCTTGAATTCCTCGACGGGGTCCCGAGCAAGGTGAATGGCCAGGAGCTGAACCCCGTCGAACTGATCCAGTTCGTGAACCAGCTCGGTGGCTCGCACGGCGTTGGGATAATCGACCACATCGAGGACAGGCTCGTCGGGATAAAATCGAGGGAGGTCTACGAGTGCCCCGCGGCCCTGACCATCATAGAAGCGCACAAGGACCTCGAGAAGCTCGTACTGACGAGGAACGAACTGGATTTCAAGTCCTCCGTCGAGAGAGAGTGGGCCTGGCTCGTCTACTCCGGCCTCTGGATGGAGCCTCTACGGGCGGCACTCGACAGCTTCATCGAAACGACTCAGAAGCGTGTAACGGGAAAGGTAAGGTTGAAGCTCTACAAGGGCAACGTGAGGGTGGTGGGAAGGTCATCGAAGAACGCGCTCTACAAGCTGGAGCTGTCAACCTACAACAAGGGTTCGACCTTCGACCAGAGAAATGCGGTTGGTTTCATAGAGCTCTGGGGGCTTCAAGCCCGCGTCGCCGCCAAGGTCGCCGGGATGAGTGAGGGGAGAACCGCTGGATATCAGAGGGAGACGCCTGAAGAGATCCAATGAAAGTGCGACTGGGTTCATCTCATCCATCGGATTCGACGCACCCATCGCAACGCACGTCATCAGGATCAACACAGCGCACATGCTATCGCTGATTCGCGCCGGGGAGGTCAAGAAAGAGATCGGAGCCGAATGCCTGAAGTTCCTCCTCCAGGCGGCCCCGGAGACAGCGACAGGCCAGTTCGAGGATATCCATCAGGCGATAGAGCAGTCCGCCGTCGACCGACTGGGAGTCGAGAAGGCTGGTTTCCTCAACCTCGGGAAGAGCAGGAACGACCAGGTTGCCACTGCGATCAGGATTGAGCTGCGAGAGCGCGTCATCCACCTCCTGACGGGGGTGAACCTGCTTCAGGAATCGCTCCTAGCGGTGGTCAAACGAGACGGACGAACCGTCATCCCGGGATTCACCCATTTGCAACACGCCCAGCCCGTTACCGTGGCGCACCACTATATCGCCTACTTCGACTCGATTCAGCGGGACTGTGAGAGGTTCTTCCAACTGTACGAGAGGGCCAACCTCTCGCCCATGGGGGCGGCAGCGCTCGCGGGGACTTCAGTGAACGTAGACAGGAGGCTGGTCGCCTCCCTCCTCGGCTTCACGGGGATAATCGAGAACTCGATGGACGCAGTCTCGTCGCGTGATTTCGCGGTTGAAGCTCTCTCCTCCTGCGAGATGCTGATGATCGAACTGAGCAGGATCGCGGAGGAGATCATCCTCTGGTCTTCGAAGGAGTTTGGCTTCGTAGAGGTCGCGGACGAGTACGCCGCCTCCAGTAGTATCATGCCTCAGAAGAAGAACCCCGTCACCGCCGAACTCGTAAGGGCGAAGTGTGGCTCCGTCCTCGGGTCGCTTCAAGCCGTCTGCGCCATCCTGAAAGGACTCCCGTACTCCTACAACCTCGACCTCCAGGAGGTCACTCCCCACCTCTGGGAGGGCTTCGCGAACACCCAGAAGTCCGTTGAGATGATGGATGCAACGATCTCGACCCTGAAGTTCAACCCCCAAGCTTTCTCCAGGTCGATGGATGGGGATTACTCCACGGCCACCTCCCTCGCGAACTACCTCGTAAAGTCGAGCGGCCTCTCATTCAGGGAGGCACACTCCCTCGTCGGGGAGGTCGTTCGGAAGTCCGTCGAGGAGGCGATTCCGTTCTCACAGGCGGCGAGAGAGCTCCCGAAGCTCTCAAAGAGAATCCCTCCCCTCGACGACGAGACCCTGCAGAAAGTCCTCGACCCGGCCGGCTCGCTGAAGAGCATAGTGACGGCGGGAGGTGCCAACCCACAGTTCATCCGGGGAAGCGTTGAGAGGCGCCTCCGACTCGTCCACAGGAACCGCTCGCGGCTCGCCAAGCTCGAGGGCGGCCTGAAGTTGGCGGAGCGGTCGCTCCTCAGGAGCGCAAACTCATTGCTCGAGGAGGTGAGAAACTAGTGAATACCAAGTGTGCTGAGTGCGACGGCCCGATAAACGTCCCCAACGACGTAATAGTCGGGGAGATCGTTTCGTGCAGAGATTGCGGCGTCGAGTACGAAGTATCCGAGATAAGGGGTGGTGTTGCACTATTGAAACCCGCGGAGGCGGTCGAAGAGGACTGGGGGGAGTAGCTGTTGTTGCAACTTACCATCCTCTTCGATAGGCTGAGATGGGAGGAGAAAGCCCTCAAGAAGGAGGGCGAAAACGAGGGGTGCGAGGCTTCCCTCCTCGACGCGAAGGGCCTTGTCCTTGAAGTCTCGACGCCCAGCAAGAGAAACGGCCTCGGCGACCTCGCTCTTCAGAGGTGCATCAGTCACTACAGGGCACTCTACCTGACGAAGATACTCGAAAACATGAATCTCGAAGTGGTGAACTCCTCCACCGTCACGGAGAACTGCGGAAACAAGCTCCTCACGACCCTCCTCTTGGGAAAGGCGAGGATTCCGACCCCGAAGACATACATCGCGCTCACCCCGGAGACCGTTCCTCAGGCCGCCGAGGCGCTCGGGTTCCCCTTGGTGATGAAGCCTATGACGGGCAGCTGGGGAAGAATGGTCAGCTTAGCGAGAGACGCTGAGACGCTCCAGTCGATAGTCGAACTGCGAGAGCAACTTCAGAACCCCGCGGAGCACATGTACTACCTCCAAGAGTTTGTAAAGCGCCCTCCCAGGGACATAAGGGCTGTCGTGGCTGGGGACGAGATAGCCGCGTGCGTGTACCGCTACGCCCCCGAGGGAGAGTGGCGAACCAACGTAGCTCGCGGGGGAATCTCGAAGGCTTTCAAGCCAGATGAGGAGCTGCAGGAGCTGATTCACAGGGCAGCCCAGGCGGTGGGGGGCGGGGTCCTCGGGGTGGACGCGATGGAGTCGAGGGACGACGGCTACCTCATCCACGAGGTCAACAACACGGTCGAGTTCAAGGGCGCGCAGTCAGCCACGCAAGGCAGCATTCCCCGCAAGATAATCAAGTACGTCCTTTCACGGGGCAAGAAGTAAATTGGTGAGGGTCGGGGTCGTAGCCTCCTCAGGCTACATCGGGGGGGAGCTTCTTCGGCTGCTGCTGCAACACCCGCACGTCGAGCTCACTGTGGCAACTTCAAGAAGTTACGCGGGCGAGTATGTCTTCAGGGTGCATCCCAACCTCCGTGGCGTCACGAACCTGACCTTCTCGGAGTTCAACCAGGGAACGCTTACAGAGAAGGCTGACCTCGTCTTCACCGCCCTTCCCCACGGGGAGTCCGTCAAGTACATCCCACAGCTGGCGAAGACCGGTCTGAAGATAGTCGACCTGAGCGCCGATTTCCGGCTGAAGGACCCCAGCAAGTACAGGAGCTGGTACGGGTTCGACCACCCTTCCCCCGACCTTCTCCAAGAGTTCGTCTACGCCATCCCAGAAATAAATCGGGAAGAGATCAGGGGCGCAACCCTCGTTTCTTCCCCGGGATGCATGGCCATCACCTCCATCCTCGCTCTCGCGCCTCTGCTGAAGCAGAGTTCGTTCCTCATCGATACGGAGCACATCATCGTCGACGCGAAGATAGGC
>VBPQ01000056.1 GCA_005877185.1 Nitrososphaerota archaeon | reverse complement strand
GAGGAGCAGGTTCACTCTCATCGAGATGGCCTATCTCCGCCTGAAGGAGTACGGTCTTCACACCCACTACATCCTGTCGGCCTGCGAGGTAGCATACTCCGTCTATCGGAACAAAGGTAGAAAGTCGCAGCCGTACATCGAGAGAGCGTTCCTCAAGCTTGACAACCAGAGCTACTCGCTGAATCACCTGCTCCTGAGAATCCCCACCACCCCGAGACACTTCGTATACCTCACCCTCAAGGGCTCCGACTATCATCTCTCCTTCATCGATGACCCTGCCCTCAAGAGGGGCTCCATTACGCTCACCGGTCACACGGTCAGCATCGCCTTCTCGAAGGAGATTGCGGAGACGGAGACTCTGGGAGAGGTCGGCATCGATGTGAACGAGAGGAACGTCACAGCTTCGGACACGTCTGGTGACACTGTCGTGTTCGACACGTCGAATGTGGCGGAACTCAAGGAAAGATACGGAGCCATCAGAGCGAAGATAGGGAGAAGGACGAGGCAAGACCAGCGAATCAGCCAGAGACTCTACGCCAGATATGGAACGAGGGAGAGGAATCGGACCACCCAGGCCCTCCACCGGGTCTCGAAGGCAATCGTAGCACAGGCCAAAGAGAAGAAGCTCGGCATCGTCATGGAGAAGCTGAAAGGTATCAGGAAGCTGTATCGCAGAGGGAACGGTCAGGGTCCGTCTTTCAGAGGCCGGATGAACTCGTGGACGTTCAGGGAGCTTCAGAGACAGGTGGAGTACAAGGCGAGATGGGAAGGGGTTCCTGTAAGTTACGTTAACCCGAGAGGTACGTCCTCAAAATGTCCGAATTGTGACTCCCTTCTAATCGAGGTCGAGGGAAGGAGGGTACTGTGTCCTTCCTGCGAGCGGGGCGGGGATAGGGACGTAATCGCCTCAAGAAACATAATGGCCGCACTGGTTCGTGCGGCTCGGTCATCCAGAGGAAGCGGTGAAGGGGAACCTCGAAGGCAGGAGAAGGCGGGTAATCCTCGGAGCAGATGGGTGGAAGTTAGCGTCAGTGATGGGCCGAAGAGCTAGCAGAACCTAAGTATGTTGAGCCTGCTTCTTGATCGTGGTTTCTAAGTGAAGCGAGTAGGCCTTGGCGTCCAAGAGATTCCTCTTTTCAGACTCGTAATTCGAGGGCTCGACCTCGATGAGCCATCCCTGCTCGTAGGGTGACTGGTTGACGAGTTCGGGCTTCATAGCTAGGTCATCGTTCACACCGGTGACTGTCCCGGAGAGTGGTGAATACAGCTCGGAGACGGCCTTGATCGACTCGACGGTCCCGAGGACTTCCATCTGTCTTAGTTTCTGGCCTCCCTTCGGTAGAGACACATAGACTACGTCGTTGAGCGTCTTGGCGGCGTAGTCGGTGATTCCCACCTTCACCCTCCTGCCTGTCATGCGAGCCCACTCGTGTTCTTTGGTGTAGAGGAGGTCGTCGGGGAGGCTGTACTCTCTGAATTTCATGTGTCGCGAAAGGGTTTCGATAAGACGGTTCTGTTAACTTATCGGTTGATGGGTGCTCAACTGGAGAGCGCGAATATTCCAGTATGAGGTCGACAAAGGCAATCCAGTTCAGGTATGCAGCTTCGGACGATCTAGCCTCCCTCAGCTCTGCTGCAAGGCGTGCACTTCATGCTCCCTTCTTCCCGCCTTGCCGGGACAGCGTGGATTGACGCATAGCTTCCACGGAAATCTGCCCAGCTTGACGTAGACTATCGGCCAACCGCACTTTTCACAAGCTCTCGTCGTCGTCCTGATCGCCCCCCTCTGGGGCAACGGCGCCGAGGCGTTACATGTGTTGGGGTAATTCGTGCAGCCTACGAATCTCTTTCGCGTCTTTCTCGACCGTACGACCTTCAGCTTTCCCGTCTTGCAGATGGGGCATGGGCCGAGAATGGACCGGGCAGCAATCGCCGATGAGATGGCTTCGCTCATCTGAAGCCCGATCGACTCCTCGTTCGAGGCGATCGAGACCAAGTTGTCTGACAAGACCCTGATCGTCTGTTCAAGAAGAGCCCTTGCGTCCCCTCGGCCGCTTTCTATCTCCCCCAGTTTCTCCTCCATCTCCCGCGTCAGCCTGGTAGATACAACCGCGGGGCTGCACGCCTTCATCGTCTCCATCACCGCGAACCCCAAGTCTGTAGCCATCAGCCCCTGCTCACCTAAGACGACGATGTATCCTCTGCTCACGAGGGTCGATATGATTTCTGCCCTTGTTGCTTTCGTGCCCAGGTTTTCCCTTTCCATCCTCTCAAGGAGGCTACTCTGATTGTACCGGGGTGGCCGAGTCGTGAATTCTTCCGTGGACCCGATCGAGACGACTTCGACCTCGTCTCCCTTCTTCAAGACAGGGAGGGGTTTCTCCTCTCTCTCAGAGTACTTCCCGTAGTATCTCAACCAGCCCTCCTTCACCGTCCTCGTCCCACTCGCCCTGAATTCGTATTCGCCAACCCTGACGATTACAGTAGTTCGCGCGCTCACGGCGTTCGGGGCGAAAGTCGCCATGAACCTCCTGATCACCAAGTCAAGGAGTCTAGCCTCCCAAGATGATAACGCCCTCCTCGGCCTTTCGCCTGTCGGGTAGACCGCCGGGTGGGCGGTGTCGTACTTCGAGCCCTCTTTCGGGCGGAGAACCCCCCTCCCGAGCTCGCCAGCCTCCCTGGAGTATTGCTCCATCCTTCCGAGCCCTTCAAAGATCTTAGCGTAGCCTATCGAGGGGGGGAGCTTCTGGCTGCTCGTCCTGGGATAAGAGACGAGGGCATCGAGATAGAGCCGCTCCGCGATGTGGAGCGTCTTTGTGGGAGCGTAGCCGAAGACGCGATACGCCTCCCTCTGCAAGTCTCCTGTGTTGAACGGGGTTGGTGGAGTCTCCTCGAACAGACCCCTAGAAGCCTTCGAGACGACGCCTCCTTTGTGGCCGCGGCACCCCTCCTCGACCCTCTCGGCCTCTGCCTTCCTCGGTATCCTCTTGACGGCGTACCTCGCCTCGAACTCAATGCCCCCGACCCGAAAGACTCCGCGGACCTCCCAGAACGGCTCGGGGACGAACTTCCGTATCTCGACCTCGCGGTCGATGACATATGAGAGGGTGGGTCCCTGCACCCGCCCGATGCTCAGGGTCTTGTACGCGCCGCCGACTCTCTGTGCAGCCTCTATGAGTGCCCTCGAGAGGTTGACTCCCCAGATGAAATCTATCGCATGGCGAGTCCTTCCGGCGACGGCGAGGCCGTTACTTGAAGGAGACCTCGCGTTCTGAAAAGCCTGCACAACATCTTCCTTCGTCAGCGTTGAGAACTTCGCCCTCAGCGCCTCTTTTTCCTTCCCACCGCAGGCGTAGCGCAGTATGTTAAAGCCTATCATCTCGCCTTCCACGTCGTAGTCGCAAGCGTTGATGAATCTGACCGCGCCGAGGCTCAGCCTTCTGAAAGACTCGATCCTCCCCTTCGCAAATGAAAGCCGCTCATCCAATACATAACTCGGGTACCACTCGACGTCGAAGACCGGATAGACACCCCTCTCATCGAATGGGTCAGAAACACCGTAGATGTGCCCGACGGCAGCGCCAACCACAAACTCCTCGCCGCCTCGCTTGAATCGAAGGACCTCCGTCCCCTCAACTCGTATCCTCTCGACTCGCGTCTCCGCCAGGGATTCAGAGATTCTCCTCGCTGCATCGGGCTTCTCGCAGACGACGAGAGTGTATCCGTTGCCCAACTCACTCAGTCTCGACAAAAAGCTCGCTGTCGTCTCAATCGGTGTTGCTACGTTTTTAAAGAGGAGCGGAATCCAAGCCTGTCCACCCCTTGACTTACGAGGTAGCCTGCTCCAAATGCGGCAACACCCTCTATTCGGGCTTTGACCTCAGGTCGCCCAACGACGTCTTGAAGCTCTTCGGCTACAAATGCAAGAAGTGCGGTGCAAAGCTCGCGCCGGAGAAATTCAGGGTCGAAGTCAGGAAAATTGAGGGTTCTTTCTCTTAGGCTCATATCCCAAGCTTCTCATGTAGACGCACTCCTCGCTTGAGATGGCGAAGTCGCGGGACTCGTATTCGCGGCCTCGAAGCAGTGTCTCGCTCACACCCCTCACTAGGACGATCGGGGTCCTTTCGTCCGACTCTCCCATCAGAAGCTGCGCTGCCGAACTCAGGTCGTCCGCGATTGCCTGGGACGTCACCCGTAAGATGTTCCCGAAGAGGTCGCCCTTTCCGCGCAGGTCGAGTATCCCTTCAAGACCGGAGCAGGCCAGCGCCACGCCGACCGTGCCCCTTCTCATCGGCATCAGCCTGCTGTCCGAGATCACGACTCCCAGGGCAGTACCGCGTCTGAACCTCAGCGCCTCGCGTAAGAATTCTGCTGACTGGTGGGGGCTTCGCGGGTAGAGGACTACCCTTCCGTGCTCTATATTCGATTTGTCGATCCCCGCATTCGGAGTAAGCAGGCCGCTTTTTACAGCGAGGATGAAGCCCGGCACACCTCCGATTACCTCGTCCGACTCCCGAAGAATGAGTTCGCACAACTGGGGGGAGAAACCATACTTCGCCGCAACCTCCTTCGCCTCAGCCCTCGGCAGGACCGAGGAGAGCGAAACGACCCTCCCTTCGGAAATCGCCACGAACTTGCTCGATACCACGAGGACGTCACCGTCTCTAAGGTCGTCTCCGACAAGTCCGTCGGTCAGGGCTGGCAGGTCGAACTCCGAATCCATCCTTGGCGTTCGCACCGGAGCTAGCGAGATCAAGCGGGTCGAAAACGCTCCCCACTTAAATAAAGAGTACTAAACCGTCGCTCAGACCACTCGCTTGAAAGAGACTTCACTCTACAAATATCACAGAGAGAAGAGCAGGATCACGGAATTCGCTGGTTTCGAGATGCCCCTGTGGTACACGAGCATCTCTGAAGAGCACCTAGCGGTGCGGAACAGGGTCGGCATCTTCGACGTCTCTCACATGGGACGGATTCTGCTCAACGGCCCAGAGTCGGACGAGTTCCTCGACCGTCTGATTCCTACCCGTGCAGCGATCCAACCACCCGGGAAATCGTTCTACACGCTTCTTCTCAACGAAAGAGGGGGAATCGAGGACGACCTGATCGTTCTCAAGAACGCTGCCAACGATTACCTTCTCGTCGTCAACGCCGTGAACACGGCGAAGGACCTCGAGCACGTCACGAAGCGAGCGAAGGGGTCCCGGGTCGGGGTATCAGAAATAACTTCGCAATCGACGATGATAGCGATACAGGGCCCCGAGGCGAAGAAGGCGCTGGAGGAGGCGATTTCCGTCAACCTCGAGGAGCTGAAACGTTTCCGGTTCCTCCCGTACACCGCGTCAGGTCACCGCTTCCTAATCTCGAGGACGGGGTACACGGGGGAGGACGGGTTCGAGATGATCATCCTCGACTCTGGTGTAGAGAAGCCCCGCTTCGCCCTCGAGGTCTGGGATGGTCTGGCGGGGAGAGCCACGCCCTGCGGGCTCGGGGCTAGGGATTCCCTGAGGATAGAGGCGGGCTATCCTCTTTACGGACAGGAGCTGGACGAAAACACCAACCCGTTCGAGGCGGACCTCTCCTGGGTGGTTGCGATGGACAAGCCAGAGTTCGTCGGTAGAAGAGCTCTGGAAGAGATCAGCCGCCAGAAGGATAGCAGGATAAGACGGGGTGTCGTTCTGAGCGAAAAGGTACCACGACCCGGATTCGAGATTCTCAACGGAAGCGGAGAGCACGCGGTGGGGAGGGTGACAAGCGGGACGTTCTCACCCTTGATCAGGCGGGGGATCGCTCTCTGTTACCTCGCAACAGATTACTCACAGCCTGGAACTCCAGTCGGGGTCAGGGTGAGAGACTCCACCGCACCGGCCGAGGTGACGCGCCCGCCTTTCTACGATGAGTCTCGGTATGGCTGGAAGAGAGCGTGAATAGGATTAAAGGCCGCGCGGAAACGGGTCGATGGGTGAAAGACGTCGTAGATGGGGGCATGGATGAATGATCAAGAAGGCTCTCGAATCCAGCTACAACAGGGTATCCGGTGCCGTCAGAGGGAGCCTCACCCGTGGACTGGGTTTCCTGTGGCAGGCCAAGGGGAGGTGGATACAGGTTCTCTACCTTCTCGGAATAGTAGCCTTCTCAGCGGGTCTCGTTAATGCAGCTGTCCAGCCTGTCGACCAACGTAACGTAATCTTTCCCCAGAGAGGTTTCCAGTCCATCTCCGAGACTGTGATAAACGCCTTCGCGATCTTGCTCGGTGCATCGGGAATTTACGTGGCTTACCTGAGTGGTAGGCAGACGACGAAACCCCGAATGGCGAACTTTTACTTGATTCTGGCCTTGATGCTGATAGCAACCGGGATGTACATAGGGATCTACGTCTACAATTCTAAGGGTTAACTCTCAGCGAGAAGGTGCCGTCCCCCCTCCACCCGCTCCCATTCTTACAGGTGAAAACAAGCTTTCTGGCTTCGTATTCGACTGCAACTCCGAGGTCCCCCAGTCTGTCTAGGGACCTTGCCCCACGCCTGCCGTTCTGGATTGGTCTGTTACGCGCATAGACTTTCGAGATGATGGTCTGCGGCCTCGTCCGAGCGAGAAAGGAGGTGAGTGCTATCAGAAAGCTCATCCTGTTTCCCGCCCGTTTCGACCCGTCGAAGGATAGCAGATGGTACAGCGTGTTGAGGTCGTCCAAGATCACGACCGCCGCGTCGTCGGCGGCGTCAATCAAGAAATCGACGATCCAGGGCTCGACGTCGAAACCCGGCGGCGGCAGGGAGAGTCTGATTTTGGATGCGTCGGATCCTGGTGCGATCCTCTGTGCGTTGGAACCGTAGAACGCGTTGATGTCCGCGACCAGAGCCTCATTCCTTGTTCTTACGAGGCAGCTCAGGAGGAAGCGCGAAAAGAGTAGGTCGGTCGCTCTGTTGTCCAAGAGAAAGACGGTGGACTTCCCTTGGAGAGGAGCTAGGAAGGCTTCCGCCTCTCTCTGGGTGGGAAGACTCATTAGTAGCTGTCGTCAGTCGGGCCAGCAGAAAAAGAAGATAAGGACTGTGGAATGGGACAGCTCTGCGTTGCGACTGACAGTAGCCGGGCGTACTACCTGATCACGTCTAGACTTCGGAGGGCCCGCATGAATTTCCGCAGTGTCGTCCCTGGCGAAGCGGATATTGAAGACTGTGACGTAATTCTGACGACGAGACAGGAGGCGGGAAGGTTCGCTGACGACGACGCGATTGCGGTAGAAGACTTGGACGAGAACCCGTTGGTCATGAAAGCCCAGGTTCTCGCAAGAATGGATGGTGCAGGTCATGAGCTGGTGATTGGTATCGACCCAGGGTCAAGAATCGGTTTGGCCGTCTTCTACGCAGGCGCAGGACTTGGTTTCCACACGTTCAACTCAAGAGCGAGCCTGTACAAGACGATCTTTGGTCTCGTCCGGAGGGTACCAAACAGTCGTTGCGTTGTGAAGATAGGGAACGGGTCGCGTGAACTGGCGAGCAGGCTCGCCTCGGACATTGGGCGAACCCTGACAGGCGTGACCATAGAAATCGTGAACGAAGAGGGAACCTCCGCCAGGAACGTCAGATTCAGGAGCCTCCCCAAAGACCAGAGTGCGGCGGCGAGGATAGCCTTCCGGAAGGGCGCCCCGTTCAGGGTCACGTGACTAGCTGAAGAACTCTCGCGTCATCCTCTCGATCTCTTCGTCGCCATAATCGCCGGTTACCATGTCCTGCGTCAGCCAGGAGGGCGTCAACTCCAGCACTGCCGGGCTCGCGAACCTGGAATCTAGCAAGAATACCATGCCCCTCTTCCCTGGGTTCCGCAGGTGCCTTCCAGCCGCCTGAAATGCCTTCCTCAGTGCGGGGAGAAGCGAAATCGTAACGTATGAATCGTTGGGGCCGCTCCTCTTCAGATAACTGTACTCGGCGTAAAGCGCTGGGGAGGGGGGCGGGAGGGAGAGACCGACTATCACGGACGCGTCCATGAGGTCCCCCTTGAAGTCCTCCCCTTCCGAGAACCTTCCTCCCTGCACTCCCACCAGGACCGACCTCCTCTTGGACTTGAAATCGTCTATGAGCTGGGACGCGTCCTGATTTGAGAGGCCCCTCCTCTCGACCATCGTCTCTATCTCGGGTGCCCTGGCCGTGAGCTCAGGGACGAGAGATTCGAGTAGGGCGTATGAAGGTACGAAGACGCCGATGCTTCCTCTGACAGAGTTTGCGATTGCGACTATCTTTCTGGCGATCTTCTGATACATCTCCTGATTCCGCAATCTGTATCGTGTGGTCACCCCCGTGTCCAGTACGGTCCTGACGGAGATCGGCAGGTTTTCTTCCACCCTGTAGACTGTGGCGCGAGACTCCTCGATGCCGATTGACTTGATGAAGAGGTTACAGGGGCTGATTGTGGCAGAGAGGAGTACGACCGAATGGAAATCCTTCGTGGCCGAGGTGAATCGTTTCGTCGGGTCGACGTCGACGAGAAGAATGGAGTCTTCTGATTTCGCCAGTATGACGGTCTCCGAGTCTCTGGAGGCGAGCAGGTCTCCCAAGAAGGTGCCGACCTTCAGCACGTGGAGGGGTAGTTGCTTCCCCGCCGCGACAGAATACCAAGCCGCGCCGGCGCAGGCGGTCAGCTCGAAGATGAGGTTGGCCAGCCAGGCCTCGTCATGACCTTCGCGGATTTCGTCGATGAAGGAACTCTTCTGGAGGTACCACGATTTGGTTCCGCTGAGAGTTTTTCCTACCAGCCCTTCTAATCTCTGGAGTGAACCGGTCAATCTCTCCAACCCGAAGGTTCTCGTCTCCGCGATTGCGTGGCCCAGGAGTTCGGGAGTCATGGTGAACGTCATTGAGTTGCGAAGAAAGTCTCTGAGGTTATGAGCCTCGTCGATCACGAGTATCGTCCTGGATGCGTTTGTGGAACTCTCCCTAGTCAAGACAGACCTGGCTCCCTCTTCAAAGAGGTACTGGTAAGGGATGACAGTGATGTCGGCCTGGAGGGTGGCTAGTCTTCCCAGTTCGTATGGGCATACGTGGAGCTTCTCTCCACGTTCTAGGAGCTTGCTGTGAATCGGGACGTGAGAGGAGGTTTCTTTCACGGCGTCTGTCAGCTCTTCACCGAGGAGACTCAGGTTCAGAAAGTAGGAACAGAGGTTGTTACTGACGTTGAAGTTGCAGTACCACTTGAAGGACTCGGGAGGGACGGGACGGCTCGAGCGCCTCATCAGGAGGCAGTAGTCGTGCTTCGAGAAGAGGTATCCTGCCCTGAGCGTTCTTCGAGTCTGTAACAGAGAGAGTTCCTCGACTACACGTGTCACCTCTCTCTTCGTACGACATGCGTAGAGCACGCGCAGGTTCTCCTCCCTCGCGGCGAGGAGCGTACCGCAGAGGACGGCCGCAGTCTTTCCCAGACCGCTCATCGCCTCCGCCACCAGATACCGACGATCCTTGCAAGTCTGATAGACTCTCTGTGCGAGTTCCCTCTGACCCGGGCGGAAAGAATCGTAGGCGAAGAAATCCTCGAGTCGGGTTCCGATAGCCCTCCGGGCTGCTAACCCTGAGTTACCTTCCTCCCGCCATCTGCTCGGAGGATTGGAGCCATCATCATCGTCTCGTTCCCCTTCACGGCTTCCGCTCATGCCCCTGCAAGTCGTCTGAGAATTCGGACTACGCCTTTAAGCGCCCATGCTCCGGAGAATTATCAGGACCAATCTTGCCTAGACCGAGATCCGTGTCATGAAACCTTCGCTGTCGAAGAGCGCGTTCGTTGCCTTTGCCACTCTTTCTCTGTCTTCGGCGCCCGTGTAGACGCGCAGGATGTCGACGAAGCCCGCTATCGACCCGACGAGTGGGAGGTCCTCTATCGGTACGGTCTTGGTATGCATCTTCTTGGCGTCGTCGTACACCAGTGTAATCGAACGCAGGGCCTCCCTCGAAGAGGTGTACGGAACGGAAGGTGTCGTCGGGACGTCCAGGTAGATGTGTATCGGGTCGACGCTGGCTTTCTCTGCCAGATCGAGGACGACCTGGTTCCTCACCCTGCTCTTGCCGAAGAGCTGTTCCACCGTCCTATCCCTTCTTTGGATCACGCGTTCGAAGACGCATTTGATTAACCTCCTGTTTCTGAAGTCGTTCGCCAACCGCCTCGCCTCTCGCAGGTTCGTCGTGTCACCGTCTAGGCTGGCCAGCCTCTGGAGCACTATCTCGTCGGTCAACTCCAGGTAATCGCTCATCTCGGAGAGGTCTGTCAGGTGGAGAAACTCGTCCGCGAGCGTCATGGAGTGGACGAGCATCAACTCCGCGGCCCTTACCGTCCTGTGAAAGTAGACGGCCTTGAACATCTCGTATCTCGCGATGAGTAGAGCCTCGAAAGCGTAGAGTGCCGCGTTGTCCAGGGCTAGGTGGTTGTCTACCGCGTAAAGCGAGTCGATGACGCGGTAGATGTCAACTCTCCCGTACTCGACCCCGGTGAAATAAGAGTCGCGCAGAAGGTAATCCATTATGTCCGCACTGTGGCCGCCCGCTATGATCTCGTTCATGTAAGGAGGTTTGGTTGTCTGCTTCCCGACGCAGAACTCTGACATTTTCTTGGGTGAGAAACCGTGCTTCTCGAGTATGTCCTTGATTGAGGTTTCGAGGATCACCCGTTGTGATATGTCTTCGTGCGTAAGGTCCGTCTTTTCGGTCAAGACTTCTTCGTACATGTGTGAGAACGGACCGTGCCCCGCGTCGTGCAGGAGAGCGGCGAGTCTGACCTCCTGAATCTCGTCGTTGTCTACACCGATTCTCTTTGAGAGAGACTCGGCGATCATCCCCGCCACATTCATCGTTCCGACCACGTGTTCGAAACGAGAGTGAACGGCGCCCGGGTACACCAGGTAGGCTCCGGCGAGTTGATGAATCCGCCTTAGCCTCTGTATGAAAGGTGAATCGATCAGGTCACGCTCGACCTCGGTTATCTTCACGTACCCGTGAACTGGGTCCCTGATCTCGGCTATGGGCTTCAGCATCAATAGGGGTGCGTTGCTTGCTATTTCGTGTTTAAATCGTTTGACCGCTCTTGACCGAGAGATACTGGGTCACCGCCTTCACAATCGACAGATGGACGGACTGTGACCCTTCGTCCGCGTTAAGGACGACCCACCCGAAGCGCGCCGCTAGTTCGAGGTAGGTCTTCCTGGCCCTCTCCTGAAGCGTGAGGTCTCCTTCGTACCTGTCCTTGAGGTGGCCTCGGCGGTCGAAGAGCTTCCCCGTCGGGGCATCCAGAACGAGTACCAGACTTGCTTTCGGCAATCCTTCCTCCAGATTGATCAGCCAATCGAGAGGGAGTCCGTTGGCAACTCCGTATACCAGGTTCGACTCGGTATACCTGTCCACAATCACCACTTTTCCGTTGGAAAGGTAATTTTCTATTGTTTCGCGTTTCTCCCAGCGATTCGCTGCAAAGAGTATGTGGCTTAGTTGGGGAGAATAATCCCTTTCACCGGCTAGGAATTTCTTGAGCTCCATACCCAGATGTGTGTTGTAATCCGGAAATGAAAGAATTTCAGTTCGTATTCCCCTTCTAATCAGCCACGAGCGTAGGAGAGAGCTCTGCGTGCGCTTCCCGGCCGCGTCTATGCCTTCTATTCCTATTATGAACCCAATTCCCGAAGTCTCGACCACCTGCGTTCGGCCCGAGGAAATCTAAAATCTTTTACCTATCAGGGTCGCACAAGAGAGGTTGCACCGTCAGTCCGATATGATGAACGTCAGGATTAGTAGGACGAGTGTCAGCGGTATCGCTATCATGACGAACCTCTTCGCAAAGGTCGAGCTACGCCGAGCGAGCGAGGCGAAATCCTCGATTGCTTTGGTGCCGAAAACGTGGACCTTGCTGACAAACTCGCCCATTCCATAGCTACGATACGAGAGGCGGCTCTCCGCGATCTGGGCGAGCTTGACAACGTAGGATGCGACGTCGGATATCGGGGTTGCCTCACCCAGTGCGAAATAGCCGCGCTCCATCGCGACTCCTCGGGCTGCGAGGTTGTGAGAGTCGGAGGTGCAGAGCTCAATCAGCTTGAACCCAGCGCCGTCTAGCCTCCGCCTCAACTCTTCCTTCGACCCAGGATTCGCGTTGTTCGAGTCCACGAGAACGAGCGCCCATTTGGTCTTCTCAACCTCGAAAGTCAAAACTCCCACTCCGGCGTCGCTTATGTCTGGCCCGTGGTTGAACTCCGCCTCGGACGAATGGGCAAAGCCGACGCGAAATTCATGCTCTTCTTCCCGTCTCAACCTCTCGATGAGGTCACGCCAGGGACGGTCACTCGTAATTTCGAATTTTACTCTTTTGCTACCAATTGAATTGTGGGCGTCCACAATGGAGACGTCGAAACCGAATTCTTTCGCCAACGAGGCTAGCTTTCCCTCTACAGAGTATGTTATGTCGTCAGAGCTCAGGGGGGAGGAGGAGACCATCACGAGCGCCTGGTTGCCGAGAGCGATGCAGGCGGCGCTAAAATCGTCTATCCTGGCCAGAACCGGCCCCCGCATGTCCGAGGGCCGATTCTTCGTCTGAATCCCGGCGGCAAGGGTTGCTGTTTCGTTGGCGTATCGAACGCACTCGTCCCGGGTCGGGAGATTCTTTTCATGACCTCCGGGCCGATGCATCGTCAGAGCGGTCATCTGTTCGGCGTCGAACTTTTCAAAAAACAGCTCTGGTAGATTATAGCTGCCGACGGGAAAGAAAGGACCGGGGTGTATCCCTGAGAGGACCAGGGTGGGTTGCTTCTTCGGCATTTCGAACTTTATCACTCTAGTTCCGACAGATTCTTCGACCGAGTAGCGCGAAAGGGCTCTCTCCAGTTCTTCAGGGTTGTGTGCAGCCCAAGTCTTCAGGAACGCCTGGAGCGTGTGAATCGCAGAGTCGTTGGTGAGGGTTCGTATGGCTTTCAGCCTGTAAATGAAGGCGAACGCGAATGCGAGTACGATAACCCCAGCTCCGACCCCTGCTATAGAAACCCTGAGGGATCCCGACCACAGGAAGACGAGTGTTGGATGTATGATTGATAGAGGTCCGGCGAGCCTCGTCTTCTCCACAAAGGCCCCATTAATCACCACGAACTCGAAGGCGCAGACCAGAAAGGCGCCAAATGCTATCGTCACCGTGTTCTGAATTGATTTGAAGAGAGAGACGTAGACCAGCTCGGCAGCGACGGCGAATATCCAGATGAGAGTCCCAGAGAGGACCATCGCGCTTACCCTTCTTGGCGTCGCAATCGAGCTTGGTTCTACGGCCTTGATTAGGTATTGGAGTACGACTGCCGAGGCAAACGTTGTCGCGAGCCCCAGCAGCGTCGAAATCAGGTCGAAATGTAGCCTATCAAACAATAGGGCGAGCAGGAGTGCCGAGACCCCCAGGTATGCGACGAGACTCGCGGACGAGGGGAGGGAGAAAAGCCTCCCGTACCTTCGTGCAAGCTCCTCTGTTGAAGAAGAGGACAATAAAGACACTGGGTCAATCAGCGGAATAGCTGATTCATGATAAGCGAGGTTATTACCAGAGTTATGGAGAAGGCCATGACTAGCTCAGGCTTTATCTTGATTCCTTCTGTCGCCTCATTGAAGAACGTCAGTAGTCCCGCGCTCGACGCGGGAAGAGGATTGCCCTTCTTCTTGCCGCTCATCGCAATCCATCATATTCGATGAAGGTTCTTAAGCGTAGCGTCTTCTTTGCGAGGTAGGTTGTAGGCTGACCGGGGCCCGGAACGGTGCCTCAACCGACAACTTAACAGAACCCAGAATCCGCCACTTTGGCTCGGTATGCCGAGGGGCAGTGAAGCGTACAGCAAGATTCTCCGTCTTGTCAGGGAGCACGAGCGTTGGTTCGCCGACAGCCTACCGATGATAGCGAGCGAGAATGTGACATCCAAGAGGGTTCGTGAAGTTCTTTCA
>VBPQ01000233.1 GCA_005877185.1 Nitrososphaerota archaeon | reverse complement strand
GAAGATGAAGGTGAAATCCCTCCAGAGGTTCAAACCTCCATCGGACCCGGTCGTGTTGGGGAGCACCCGAGTCAAGGTCACCGTGAAATATTCTCCCCAGTTCACGCTGAACGGGGAGAGGCTCGGTCCGTTCAAGTCAGAAAGCGTATCCATCCCCGCCTACGCGGCGGTGTACCTCCTGGCGAGAGGGCTGGCGGAGGTGAGTTAGACGGCGGAGGGCACAATCGAGTCCCTTAGGAGGCAACTCGAGGGGGAGGAGCAGTCCGAGAAGATAATCCAGCTGTCGAGCGACACATACTCGAAGGTGGCGACCTACACGCAGAGTTTGAAGCGAGTCGCCAGCTCCAACAACTCGGAACTCACAAACCGACTGGTTCATCGTCAGCTGGAGCTCATAGACGGACTGGTTCGCCGCCTCCTCAGCATCAGGGTCAGGAAGGCGACTTCCCAAGGAACCGCTCACCGACTCCTCCCAGAGGAGAGATTCATCTGTTCGTCCGCAAACGAGTTTAAGCGGGTCAGCGACGAGTTCATCAGCGCCGTCGTAAATGGGCAGCCCTCATTCTTGGTAAACGCAGCCCAGAGGGAGCTTGGCAGAAGTGTCACGGTCAGGTTCCTGAAACCCGTGGAGGAGGTCATCGGGTTCGACCTAAGACGCTATGGACCGTTCAAGTCAGAAGACCTCGCCGTCATTCCCTCGGCGAACGCCGATATCTTTGTCGCGAACGGCGAGGCGGTCATCGTGCACCCGAGGGAGACGACCTAAGAATAGGATCTCCAGGTATGATTGCACTTCAGACATCTGTAGAACTGAGTCGGTGGCTCGTCGCCGCTCCTCGTCTGAAGAAACCACCACACCGCTTCGTCGTGCCCGCATCTGGGGCAGTCGATCTTGGTGGTCGGGAGTGTGGTTAGTTTGCTCTCCTTCTCGCCTACGACCTTTATCGGCGCTACGCTCGCAAGCTCCTCCTCAGTCGTCTGCATCACGGTCTTTCCTGCCTTGTTCGTGTAACCGCAGTTGTCGCACAGGTAGGTGATCGAGACCCCCCTCTCCCCCTTGATTTGCTTAAGTTTGAGTCTGGTACCACACTTTGGGCAGAACTTCACTCGGATTCACCACCAAGAGCGCTGGTGATGCTATCCAGTAGTTCGTGAGTCGTGGTTACAGCTCTCTCCACACTATTGGAGAAGGCCTTCTCCGGCTTAATCCTCTGTGCCTTCACCTTCAGGACGAGCTTCTTTATGAGCGGGTGAGGCGGCACGACTCCTGCGAACGTGACGCTCTTTTCGTCCAGCAGCTCGTGATGCACTATCTCCGCTAGGGAATAATCCTCGCCTACAACCTCTACCGTAAACCCCTTCTCGTCCTCGTGCGAAGTCTGTATCTGCATTTGCCTGATTCGTCCAGCCCTCGAAGTCAGGTTAAAAAACCTCACTATGCCTTTTTGGATGAAATGGCGACTTGGAGGCAACCGACTCCTCGCCTACTCTCCCTATACCCCAACTGCCTCCCCTGAGCCAGCTTCAAGGCGCCTCCCTTCAAAACCTAGGAGCGGTCGGACGGAAGAGAGACCTCTCCTCAAACGCCCTTTGTGGCTTAATAGCCCAAAACAAGCCTAAATCAAGCGATTTTGTGCTGATTGGCCAGAAGATTGACGTCCTTACGGCTGAATTGGAAACTGGCCGAAGTCGTTGGCGAACTTTCGCTCCTCCACGTTGCCACACTCTTCGCACTTCGCCCTGTTTCCCCCCGCCCCCAGCAGCGGTCTCCCGCAGTTGCCGCAGAGGGCGAAGATTACACCCGAGCGCGGGTCGTCGATGGAGAGCTGAATTATGGCATTGAGAGTGCTCGATACCCTGGCGCGAACTATGTCGCCGAGCTTCACGTACGTCCTCGCCCGAGCTCCCCTCCCGGGAGGCTCCCGCCTGAGCAGCAGCATCCCGGAGAAGCCCTTCTCCGTCGGCTTGCCGTTGAGGTAGTAGATCCTCACCCCCGCCGAGTTGGTCTGGACCGCCTCCACCTGCCCCGTGACATAGTCGCCTACCGCTATGGTCCTGGCGGCGGTCACCGGTTTCACCGAGATCTCCCGGTTCACCATATCCTCAACCACCCTCCCCGCCAGCAGGGCCCTTACCCTACCAGAGTCGTCGTAGGCGTATTTCCCCGGAAGGTACTCTTCCGAGATTGCGAGCTCGTCGCCGGGCAGAACCGTTGCGTTCTTCTTCATCACTGATTTCGCCTCGGAATCAATCCCACGGTCAGCTCTATCCATTTCGGCCTTTGAAGGAACTCGCCCATCTCCCTCCCCTCGAGGAGCCCGACAAGCGCATCGGCCTGAGGTATTGAGAGGACAGGTCTGTCGAAGGTGAATCCATCGATGGAGATCCTCGGGCAGGCGGTCTGGATGAAAGCGTCGACGTCTCTCAGGGGGGCGAGCCTCTCCGAGGTGATTTCTCTCATCGCGAGCTGGACCACCCTTCTCCCATGCATTTCAAGCCTCTTGACTATCCAGTTCGTCCTGCCGAGCATCTTCTGCCCCTCCTTCAGGCCCGTTATGACGCCGAAGACCTTCGCGTCCATCGCCTTGTACACAGAGAGGATGGCGCGCTTCCTCCGCGCTTCGGCCGCCTCCCCCATGTCGACCACCTCGTCTTGGTAGGGGTCAAGCATGTAGGTCGGCTTACCAGTCGAAAGAGCGAGCCCTACGGCGTGAAACTCACTCTCCCCCAGGAAACAGAAGGCGTCCACCTCGTCCCTGATGGGATAGGCGGTGGAGAAATCGCATCCGAAGACCTGACTTTCAAGCAAAAGGTTGTTCCTCTTCCCCAGGAAGACCTGGAACCCGGCGGCCTCGAACTTCTCTTTGGCTGGTTTCAGCTCCTGCAGGTGCTGGCTGAAGGTTACTAGGCCGATTCTCTCATATTTCATGCTCCGGAGTTGCGGGATCGCCTTCTCGATCACACCGTCGAAAGAGACGTCGTCGGTGGCGTCGATCAGGTAGGTGTAGTCGCCCACCATCGAAACTGCGGCGTTGTGGCCGATGTGCAGGGCCATGTCCGCATCGAGTTTCTCAACCTCTTCGTCCACGGTGTCGCAGATTCCGAAGCAGCTATCTCCCACGAGGAGGCAGGAAACCCCGTACTTTTCACGGATCTTCTCTGTCAGGGCCCTCGTCTGTGCCTGGAGGCCTCCGGGGGCGTTCACGACTATAGCGCGGGGGCGCCTTTCCTCGATTAGGCGAAAGACCTTCTCCTCGTCGATTCGGATGGTCATTGGGCTACCGGCTTCTGGAGCGGGACGACTTCCACATGGGTCCTCATGGGCAGCTTTGACATCGCGGCTTCCAGCGCTGA
>VBPQ01000034.1 GCA_005877185.1 Nitrososphaerota archaeon | reverse complement strand
CCTTCAGAATCCACAGTACAGGATTAACTTCCACATCAATGATAAGTCGATTGGACATCCCTCGGGTGTCCTTCCAGCACTCGTCACGAGCCGCCAGTGGCAACTCAGCACTCTGTACGCCCGAGGTATCGTGGAATCGAGGATTTCAACCGATGCTGACCCAGACTGTTGGAGGTCTAGCGATTGAAGTTACGGCCTCTTGACGCTCCGCGTTGCGTCCACCTGCGGCGGCCGTATCTTGACCTTTCTCCCGGCTGGAACCCGCCGTACCGTCCCCTACCCTGATTGTTCGGTTGAACCGATTCGAGATGGTGTGAGGCGTCCTCCGGGCGAAGAGGCTTGATCTGCCATTTGCTCATCTGCTTGATCCGTGCGAAATCCTCGAACTCTTCAGGAGAGACGAATGTGTAGGCCTTCCCAGAGTCTCCCGCTCTCGCGGTCCGTCCGACCCTATGGAAATACAGTAGGGTGTCCTGAGGGACATCGAAGTTAATCACGCAGTCGACCTGTCGTATGTCAATCCCCCTGCTGGCCACGTCGGTCGCCACCAAGACGTCCGCGTTCCCTTGCCTGAAGGTGCTCATCGAGTGGTCTCGCTGGTGTTGGCTCAGGTCGCCGTGGAGCGGAACGACGCTCTGGAACTGCCTCTCGAGCTCCCGGGCGAGTCGCCTCGTGCCGTACTTTGTCCTGCAGAAGATCACCGTGCTCTTCGGCTTCAGCCTTCCGAGGAGGTCGGTCAGAAGCGAGTACTTCTCCTCCTGATTGACGACCGCGTAGAACTGTTCGAGCGTCTCCACGGTCGGGTCGTTGGCGTCTACCAGAATCCTCTCGGGGTCGCGCATGTATTTTCTCGCCAACTCGACGATTGGCTGAGGCATCGTCGCGGAGAAGAGGCTGAGCTGCCTGTTCTCAGACACGCTGTCCAGGATGAACTCGACGTCGTCTACGAAGCCCATGTCGAGCATCGTGTCGGCCTCATCTATGACGACGAACTTTGCGGAGTCGAGCAGAAGGGTCCCGCGCTTGATGTGGTCGATGACCCTGCCGGGGGTGCCGACGACGACGTGCACTCCACGCTGAAGCGCCTCGAACTGGACGTTGATTGACTGGCCGCCGTAAATCGTGACGATCCTCGCACCAGTGAAGGCGCCTATCTTCTTGAGTTCGGAGGTAATCTGCACAGCGAGCTCTCGGGTCGGCGCGAGAACAAGGGCCTGAACCCGGTTGACGCGACTGTCGAGGGACTGGAGGAGCGGGATTCCAAAGGCCGCTGTCTTTCCAGAGCCTGTCTTGGCCTGCCCTATGACGTTCCTACCCGACAGGAGCGGCGCTATCGCGAGCTCCTGAATCGGGAAAGGTCGCTGATATCCCGCAGAATCGACTCCCTTCTGGATGAGCGGGTCTAATTGCAGTTCCTTGAAGCTTTGCACTCTCTTTTTACTACTGCCCAATATCGTTGTCAGAGAATCAGATCCGTCTTGTTAAGTCTAATTCGTTTCGACGCTGTATTGCGGCATGAATGGAAGTGGGATACTCGTATTTAAGCCTGTCTAAGAATCGTTCGGCCGATTTACCGGCTTACATCGGGGTCGCTAACCGTCGGGGTCGTCTTCTATACCACTATTGCATACACCTCTGGCCCAGCTTATGGAGAATTACTACTTCGAGCATCAGCAATCCCTTGAACCTTGCCAGAGGTCACAGATCATCGTAAAGCTGGTATCTCAGGATTGGGGTATGATGCCTGGACCTACCTAACCCCAACGGCCACCACCTTGTACGTATCTACGACGTTTCGTCTCTCCTGTCGCCTGAAACGTTAATGTAAGAATGCTCCGCCCAGAATTCCTCGGAGCGGCTCCAAATGAAGGGGAGGAGGAAGAAGAAAGAGTCCGACGAAATCCGAGCAGTAAGCGACTCTGCTTTTCATCATCAATGCCCTGAAATAGATGCTCAGTCCTGGATTTGAGAAAATGGAGCAGGACCTAAAGACGAATGACCAGCCCATCGTTGGGAAAGAGGAGGACAAGAAGGTAGGAGAGATGGTTCCTGGAGAATTCCCTTTCCCAAGGAATTCGCTCAAGGAGGCGCTTGCGGTACCTCGGGCCATCGAGCATGATAACGCCGGTCAACCTTATGATCCAAAGCTTCTTGCAAAACAATCGCTCAATACTGCTCCCCGTAGCAGCTCTTTCGAAGTCCTGCTGACCTCGTCAGAGGGGTACGGCTTGAGCGTCGGCAACACCCGTGCGAAAGCAATTTCGCTTACAGCCAATGGGGACGCCATCGTCGCTTCCTCCGATGAATCGATAAGGGCCGCCAATATCAGAAGAGCTCTTCTCACGCCAAAGGTCTTCGAGCAGTTCTACATGAAATACGATGGAAAAAATCTCCCGAAGGAGGAAATTCTCAAAATCGTCCTGGAGCAGGAGTTCCAGGTCCCGAAACCGGACGTTAATGCATGCTACGAGGTGCTTATGAAGAACATCGCTGACTACGACCTGCTCATTACGTCTGGAGAAAGCAGAACGCTGTACTTGGGCAAACTGATGAAGCAAGCTGACATGCCTCAGCCCCCCCTCGTCCAGCCTCCGGTCGTTCAGCTCCCCGTCGTCCATCCCGCGGTGGGACCCAAGAAGGCAGATGAAAAATGGGGTGGCTTAACTGACCTCCTGAACGCGTCCGGCCAACCCATAACAGGCGCGCCCCCCACTCACGAGCCAGCGGAAATCGAGGTCAAGGTTCCGCGCGTGTTCATCTCACACTTCAAAAACAAGAACATCTTGCGACTGATCAAGCAGATGCTCGACTATAGCAAGGTGGAAGGGGTGGTCGCGGAAGAGAAAGAGACTCCAGAGACGCCCCTCTCGGACAAGGTGTCTGGCCTCATGTGGGAGTGCAACTGCGCGATAATAAACATCAGCGCCGACAGTGAAAAGAAAGAGGAAGGGACTCTCGGGAGGATGAGCGAGAGCGTCGTTGCTGAAGTATGGGCCGCTTATCTCCATTACAAGAAGAGGGTGATTCTTGTAATCGATAAGAGGCTGAAAGACATGCTTCCGACCAGCATGCAGGGTCTTACGACAATCTTCTATGAACGAAACCAGCTATCATGGACTGACGGGCTGAGACTCCAGGAAGCTCTTAACGAGTTCCGCAAGCAGCTTTGACCTGACCCGATTCGCAATTCGACGAGATCCTGTGGAGGATGACGTGCGAGACAACGCACGGTATCCATTGAACCCGACCTACGGATGGACGCCGCTGAATGGCACGCAGAAACTCCATAGGAAATCCTTTCAGGTTAAATAAGCGAAGTCGGGCAGGATGCTCAGCCCAGGTCGTATAGAGGGTCACCGTACAATGGACTAGTATGCGGGACTGTCAAGGGGAAGGCTTCCCACAGAACTCCCGTGACCCGGGTTCGAAATTCGAATGAACGAAAATCCCGGCCTGGGCGCCAGACTCTCTACTTCGCTCGGTATTCGCTACCCCCCGGGTACTCTTGAACGACGAACTCCTTTCCGCGCGTCTTGATTCACCCCTCCGGGAAACTTCTCGGCCACTCGCGGCCACAATAGAAGGTGGGTTGCGGGAGGTCACGCAACTTCCTTTCGCCTACTTAGGCTGGTTTGCTACTCTCTCACAGGGACTACTACAATCTCGCCCTGCATCCGCTGATGGACGACGCACGTGAAGTGAACGTGTGTCCGCGGATGCGGTCACTTGAGTGTAAATCTCTGCCCTGGCAAGAGCGGAACCGAGTCGCCTGCTGTCTTGACGTCGCCGTCTTCGTTCTTACGGCACTACTTGCACCTTAAGGTAGACAGAACGATATACTTGTCCATCAGAGACGGTCAGCAGCAGAGTGTACTCGCCGGGTATTGTGCTGCTGTCAACCTGAATCGTTAAGCGGAGTGGCTGAGGAGATTCCGAGAGCGTCAGATTTGCCGGGGCTGGTGTAACTCGCAGTAGGCGGGGAATCGACGTGAAGTTCTCAGAATCGGCGGCCTGAACCGTGAGCCGAGTTCCCGTTGTGTCCGCCAAACTCAGGGTCACGTTTGTCTTCCCACCCGCGGCAAGCTGCAGGTTATTGCTCCCAGCCAGGGAGAGGCCCAGGGCGGGCTTGAAGGCGGCATCGACAAAACCAATCGTGTTTTCCGTGTACTCGGCGAACCACGCCCCATTCCTCCCCAGGGCGAAAGTCAGAGAGTTGGTTATCTGGTCGACGCTCGCCGGCCTCCGGGTCTGGATGCTGTACTCCGTCAGACTCTGGGTGGCAAAATCGATCACAGCAATCCTGTCCGCGTAGTGCTCATTGAACCAGACCTTCGAGCCGTTCACCCTCACGAAGTAGGGCAGGGTCGTATCGACATAATTCACCGTGGAGGTGGGGTAGATCGTCCACCCCTTCGTGACTAGGTCATAGAAGGCGAGGCTCGCCGCTTCGTGCTGGGTGACCCATATCCCGCCTGTCCCCAGGGAGATGCTGTTCGGCGCGTACAGCGTCATCCCGCCGCCAACTTGGGCGGGAGCGAACTTCTGGGGGTTGAACTGGAAGAGCCCGCCGGACTTCACGCCGGCTACTCCGACGTCGACGTAGTAGCCTCGCGTGGAGTTGACGAACGCTATCTCGGCCGGCACCGAGCGGTTACCGTTCGGCAGAGAGTGCTCCACCAGATTTCCGGCGGTGTCCACCCTACCTATCTTCGAGGCGAAGAGTTCTGTGAACCAGAGCGCACCGTCCGGTCCTGTCGTGAGGCCGTAGGGAAAGGCGTCGGTTCCGCTGAGCTTTATCGTCCTGACGCTTCCCGTCGCCGGGTCGAGCCCCACTAGCTGATTGCCTGTCTCGTCCTCCGCCCAGACTCTTCCGTTCCATAGGACGACGCTCCAGATCGCCGTCTTCTCCGCGCATGTTTGAGATGGAGAGGACCGTCCCGGATAGCTGAACGGCCAGGCGTACTCTTCGAGCGTCCCGTTGGAGTAGAGGTGGCCAAGCCCAGGAACTCCCTGCTCTCCGAACCATACTGAGCCGTCGGCTGCTGCAGCCACGCCGTTGGGAAACCGGTCGGGGGAGGGGAGTGTATAGGTTGTAACTGCGCCCCCCGGCTTCACCGGCGTCAGTTGGCTTCGCAGTATCGCCTTCCCGCCGAGTACACTGCAGTCGCTCGGCGAATTCTCCAGCAGGAAGTAGCCGACAGAAGAGCTCACGACCAGGACGAGAATCACGACTACGGCCACAAAACGCCTCGGGGGAACCGGACTCGCCTCTTTCGCCGCTCCGCCTCTTCAGGCTGAAAAGGCTTCCCGTGCCCTCACGTGGTCACGAGTAGGCCTCGAAGTCTTTACCGAGAACTCCCAGGGCGATCTTCTGCTCGAGTATCTCGTCTGTTCCCTCGTAGATCTTGGTGACCCGGGTATCGAGGAGGTGTCTGGCGGGTCGGTTTTCGAGCGAGTATCCGTTGGCGCCGAAGACCTGGACGACCCTGTTAGCTGCGTCGAAGGAGGCGTTCGCCGCGAAGTACTTCGCCTTCGCTATCTCTAGGTCGGCAGCCTCCCTCGATTGCTCGCTCCTGGGGTTCTCCTCGTACTTCTCCTTCAGGAAGGCGGCCCGCAAGACGAGCCATCTCGCCGCCTCTAGGTTCGTCGAGATTATCCCGACGTGCCTCTGGACGAGCTGGTGCTTCCCGATCGGCTTCCCGTGCTGGACCCTCACCCCTGCGTATCTCACTGCCTCGTCCAGGCAGTCCTGAATCACTCCCACGCAGCCGGCGGCTACGCTGAGCCTCCCCGACATCAGCGCGGAGTAAGCGACGGAGAGGCCCTTTCCGCGAGGTCCGAGCATGTTCTCCTTGGGGACCTCGCACTTCTCAAGGTAGATCGTTCCAGTATCCGACGTGGGCAGGCCCATCTTGTTCTCTATCGGCTTAGCGGAGAAGCCGGCGCTCTCCCTCTCGACCAAAAAGGCGCACATCCCATCGCGCTTCCCCCTGGGGTAAGCAAAGATGATCGCGAGGTCGGCGATCGAGCCGTTGGAGATCCATGTCTTCTGCCCGCTCAAGATGAACTTCCCCCCCGACTCCTCGAAGGACGTCTTCAGGGAAGCCGGGTCGCTACCGGCGCCTGGTTCGGTCAGCCCAAACGCCATCACCTTCTCCCCTTTGGTTGTCCGGGGGAGATATCTCCCCTTCTGCTCCTCGCTGCCCCACTTCTGCACCGTGAGCTCTCCCAGGGAGACGTGTGCTGAAACGAATGTCCTGACGCCTGTCCCCTCCCTCCCTATCCTCTCGATTGCGAGAGCGTAGGTGACGGTGTCCGCCCCCTGACCGTCGCCGAAACTCTTCGAGATCGGGAGGCCCAGAAGGTGTGCCTGGCCGAAGGCGGGACCTACCCTGTCGTTGAAACGACGCTGCAAGTAGCACTTGTCCTCGATGGGCCTGATACCCTTGCATACCCTGTCTACTTGGTCAAGAACGAGCGACTGCTCCTCCGAGACTCCGAAGTCCATCTTCGATAACGAGAGGAACTCATCCTGCTGGAGCGTGATTTATCTCTCCTTCCATCTTTCCTTCCTCACCCTCTCTTTAACGTGTGCGATGATCTCCTCCAGAGACGTTCCGGGGCCGTACAGTCCGGTTATCCCAAGCTTTAGAAGCTTGGGTTTGTCGTCCTCGGGAATTATCCCCCCACCAACGACTAGAATCCCCTCTCCTCCCATCTTCTCGAGCAGCTTCTTTACCCTCGGAAAGGCCGTCATGTGCGCCCCGTTCAAAAGCGATAGAGCGACGACGTCGACGTCCTCGTCGACCGCCATCCGCGCTACCTGCTCCGGCGTCGGGAGCAGACCGCTGTATATCACCTCCATCCCAGCGTCGCGGAAGGCGCGGGCCAGAACGAGGACTCCCCGGTCGTGCCCATCGAGGCCAGGCTTCGCGACCAGGATCCTGATCTTTCGAGCGCCGGTGAGCTTCTTCCTCATCAACGAGGGGCGCGACAATGGCAGGTTAGAAAAATGTTACAGCCGGCGAAGTTGCCTCAGAGGAGGATCGGCTCCCTCCACTCCCCGAACGCACTCCGCCCCACCTCGATGATCTCGCCCAAGGTCCCGTAAGCGGCCACCGCCTCGAGCATCGGATAGATCGAGTTTTCTCTCTCGTTCTCATACGCCCTCGCAATCTTGTCGAGCGCAACCCTCACCTTTGCGTTGTCCCGCTCCTTCTTGGCTTGCTTCAGTCTCTGAATCTGCCTCCTCTGCGCCTTGAAGTCGATCTTGAGAGTCTCGATCGGTTTCTCCTCTTCCTCGACCGCGTACTTGTTCACCCCGACGACTGAGTCTTCCCCCGCCTCCGCCCTCTTCGAGAGCCTGTACGAATTCTCTGCGATCTCCCTCTGGAGGTACCCCGAGGTTATGGCCTTCAGGATTCCGCCCGCCGACTCGATTCTGTCAAAGTACTTGTAGGCCTCCTCCTCCATCTGCTCGGTCAGCCACTCCACGTAGTAGGAACCTCCGAGGGGGTCGACCACGCTCGCGACGCCCGTCTCCTCTGCGATGATCTGTTGCGTCCTTAGGGCGACCTCCACGGCCTTCTCAGTCGGAAGCGCCCAAGCCTCGTCGAAGGAGTTTGTGTGCAGCGACTGCGTGCCCCCCAAGACTCCCGCGAGAGCCTCTATCGTCGTGCGAACGATGTTGTTGAGGGGCTGCTGCCATGTAAGAGAGGCCCCCGAGGTCTGAGTGTGGAACCTCATCAGCAGGCTCCTCGAGTCCTTCGCGCCGTACTTCTCCCTCAGCACCGTCGCCCAGATCCTCCTCGCGGCCCTGAACTTCGCTATCTCCTCGAAGAAGTCCATCGTCGAGTTGAAGAAGAAGCTCAGCCTAGGGGCGAACTCGTCGACCTTGAGTCCCGCCTCTTTTCCGAGCTCGACGTACCCGAAGCCATCGGCAAGGGTGAAGGCTAGCTCCTGAATCGCGCTGGAGCCTGCCTCCCTTATGTGATAGCCGCTGATGCTGATATAGTTCCACAGAGGCATCTCTTTCGTGCAGAAGACCATGAGGTCTCGCAGTATTCGCAGGTGTGCTTCGGGCGGGTAGACCCACTCCTTCTGCGCTATGTACTCCTTCAGCATATCCGCCTGGACTGTCCCCCTGAGCTTGGCGGGGGGGACCCCATTCTTCTTCCCGACCGCCGCGTACATGCAGGTAAGGACGGCGGCCGGAGCGTTAATCGTCATGGATGTGCTCACCTCGTCCAGGGGGACACCCTCGAAGATCGACTCCATATCCTTCAGGGAGGAGACGTTCACACCACAGCGTCCCACCTCCCCGTGCGCCTTCGGGTGGTCGCAATCGTACCCGTACAGGGTGGGCATATCGAATGCGATGCTCAGCCCGGTCTCTCCGCGCTTAAGGAGGAGTTTGAGTCTCCGATTGGTGTCCTCGGGCGTCCCGAATCCCGAGAACATCCGCATCGTCCAGGGCCTTCCACGGTACATGTTGGGGTAGACGCCGCGAAGGTAGGGGTAGACGCCCGGAAAGCCGGTCTCGAAGTAGTCTAGGTCTTTCACGTCCGCGGGGGTGTAGAGCGGCTTGAGTGGGATCGCCGAAGCGGTCTGGAAGACTTTCCTCTCCGCCTTCCCCTTCGTCCAAGCTTCGAGGACTCTTTTCTCCCACTGTTTCACTCCTTGTTTTACGTCACGGACGGCCTTCTCGTCGAAGAGTCGTCCCGCGGCCCTCCTCTTCGCGACGACCTTGCCGACCTTTCTCCTCCAGTACTCTCCTTCCCCGTCTCCGCGCAGCATCCTGTTCAGAGGCGTCGACGGCTGCTCATAAACAATCCTCTAGAGTTCCCTCAACCACTCAACCTCTTCGGCCCGAAGCCGCTGCCTTTCTCTGCCTATCCTGACCACGAGGCTTCCGTCGTCCTCCAGCTTCTCGGCGATGCCCCTCTCGACTGTCCCGCGAAGAGGCTTGAACTCGACTTTCTTGCCTGAGGTCGAGAGGAGGGACCTTGCGAGTTTGATGAGTTTCCGTTCCTCCTCTCTCCCCCACCCCTCGTAGTGTACCGCGAATTCTTCCAAAATGCGAGAGCGAAGAGAGCTGAGGTCAACCGGCCCTTCGGCCAACTCCATCAGAGTCGCGGACGCACTCGAGAGGTCACCGAGCTCATACACGCTGAAGTTGCCGTTGACCCCGATTCCGACGACGACGAATTCGAGAGACTCACCACGCATAGAGGCAGTCGCTATTACGCCGCCGACCTTCCTCCCGTCGACGACGAGGTCATTAGGCCATCTTATCTGGGGTGAGACACCCGCGGCTTTCCTCGTTCCCTCGGCGGTCGCGAGCGCCCCGACGAGAGTGAGCAGGTAGACTCCTTCGACCCTCCCGGGCCTCAGGACGATTGAAAAGTAGAGCCCCCCCTCTGGCGAAAGCCAGTGCCTCTCCATCCTTCCTCGACCCGAACTCTGCCTCTCCGCGAGGACCACCGTTCCCTCTGGTGCTCCTCCTAGCGCCAGCTTCTCTGCCACCTCCTGTGTCGAAGATACCTCTTTGTATTCCCTGACCAGCCAGGAAAGCTTCACGGTTCAGGCTCCCACTCAACCCATCTACAAATACTATGATCGTCGATTCGCCCGTCGAGGACATTCATTTTTATTACCTCTCAACCTCCGGCGGAGACGTATGCGCGAACGAGGCCTGAAGAAGCTCGAAGAGATGAATCAGGCGGCGGAGGAAGGCGGCGGGAAGGGGAAGATTGAGGAGCAGCACAAGAAAGGGAAGCTGACAGCCAGAGAGAGGATTGGACAGCTCCTCGACCCCGGCACTTTTCAGGAACTCGACAAGTTCGTGATTCACAGAGCGACCGAGTTTGGGATGGAGAAGAACAAACCGCTGGGGGACGGGGTTGTCACGGGGTATGGTACGATAAACGGGAGACTGGTCTACCTCTTCTCGCACGACTTCACCGTCCTGGGCGGCTCTCTCGGCGAGGCCTTCGGCAAGAAGGTGGTGAAGGTGATGGACCTCGCGATGAGGAACGGAGCCCCCATAATCGGACTGAACGACTCTGGAGGAGCCAGGATACAGGAGGGCGCTTCAAGTCTCGCCGGATACAGCGAGATTTTCTTCAGAAATACACTCGCGTCGGGTGTCGTTCCACAGATAAGCGCCGCGCTCGGCCCCTCGGCTGGAGGGGCTGTCTACTCCCCCGCCCTCACCGACTTCATCGTCATGGTAAAGGGAACGGGGAGCATGTTTGTGACGGGGCCCGAGGTCGTGAAGGCGGCCCTCGGACAGGACATCAGTTTCGAGGAGCTTGGGGGGGCGGAGGTTCACGCGAGGAAGAGCGGCGTCGCCCACTTCGTCACGTCGAATGAGCAGGAGTGTTTCTCGCTGCTGAGAGACCTGTTGAGCTACCTCCCCCAGAACAACTCGGAGCTCCCTCCCTCGTTGAAGACGGAGGACCCCCCTGAAAGGGTAGAGAAGAGTCTCCGTGAAATAATTCCGGAGGACCCAAACAAGGCCTACGACGTGCGAGAGCTTGTCAAGCAGGTGGTCGATGACGGTCGTCTGCTCGAGGTCCACGCGAACTGGGCTGAGAACGTCTTCGTCGGCTTCGCGAGGATGGACGGTGAGAGCGTCGGGGTAGTGGCGAACCAGCCTCTCTACCTATCGGGAGCGCTCGACAGCACCGGCTCTGTGAAGGCAGCGAGGTTCGTGAGGTTTTGTGATGCCTTCAACATCCCCATCGTGACGCTAGTCGACGTACCCGGCTACATGCCCGGAGCAGACGAGGAGCACAGCGGAGTCATCAGGCACGGGTCGAAGTTGCTCTATGCCTACTGCGAGGCGACCGTCCCCAAGGTGACTGTGATCACGAGGAAGGCGTATGGGGGAGCGTACTGCGCGATGGGGTCGAAGTTCAGCAGGGCGGACATGAACTACGCGTGGCCCGAGGCAGAGATCGCCGTCATGGGGCCCGAGGGGGCGGTCAACATCATCTTCCGGAAGGAGATAGAGAGCGCGGCAGATAGGGAGGCGACGCGGAAGGCTCTCCTCAAGGACTACAGGGAGAGCATCACGAACCCCTACTTCGCCGCAAGCAGGGGCATCATCGACGAGGTCATAGACCCCGCCGTGACACGCCCCAAGCTCATCTCCGCCCTGACCTCTCTGAAGAAGAAGAAGGAGTTCAGACCTCCCAAGAAGCACGGGAACATCCAGCTCTGAGTTGGTTCCATGTTCAGCAAGGTCCTGATAGCGAACAGGGGAGAGGCGGCTGTCAGAGTCATCCGGACCTGCAAGGTACTCGGCATTAAAACCGTAGCTGTCTTCTCAGACGTTGACCAGGAATCCCTTCACGTGAAGCTGGCGGACGAATCATACCCCCTCGGACCCCCAAACCCGGAGAAGAGCTACTCGAACGGCGAGAAGGTCCTCGTCGTCGCCAAGGAGGCTGCGGTCGACGCGATTCACCCGGGATACGGCTACCTCTCTGAGGATCCCTCCTTCGCCTCAGCCTGCGATGAGGCCGGAGTGAAGTTCGTCGGCCCCTCCCCTCGAACACTCGAGATCACAGAGAACAAGATAGCGTGCAGGAAGCTCGCGCGAAGAGTGGGCGTCCCTACTCTCCCCGGGTCAGACGAGATTCTTCACGACGTCGAGGAAGCACTCAGCCTCGCCGACGAGATAGGATATCCCGTGATTCTGAAGTCTGCCTTCGGCGGCGGGGGGAGAGGGATACGTGAGGTCACGAAGAAGTCGGAGCTCAAAGACCTGTTTGCGAGGGCAAACCGCGAAGCGGAGGGAACTTTCGGGAAGGGTGGACTCTTCGTCGAAAGGCTGATCAAGCCGGCGAGGCATATCGAGCTGCAATTCATCTCCGACGGACGGGGAAAGGCGGTATATCTCGCGGAGAGGGAGTGCAGCATTCAGAGAAGACACCAGAAGCTACTCGAGATGACGCCGAGTCCGGGGCTCGAAGATACGACAAGGAAGAAAGTGGGAAGGTACGCGCTCACCATCGCACGCTCTATCAAGGCCGAGAATGTCGGGACCGTCGAATTCTTGATGGATGCTGACGGGAACTTCCACTTCATCGAGGTCAATGCTCGCCTCCAGGTCGAGCACCCGATCACGGAGATGGTCTGCGACCTCGACCTCGTCGAGACGCAATTTAGGATAGCGAGTGGGGAGGGGCTCCCCTACTCTCAGAGCGGCGTCGCAGCCAGGGGAGCAGCGATCGAATGCAGGATAAACGCGGAGGACCCCGCTTCTGGGTTTACACCCTCGACCGGCACTGTGACCGATCTAATTCTCCCCTCAGGGCCCGGAATCCGAGTCGACACGGCCCTCTACCCCGGCTGCCAAGTGACCGAGTATTACGACTCGCTCATCGCGAAGGTGATCTCTTCAGACAGAAGCCTAGAGGGGGCAAGGCGGCGGATGCTCCTGGCCCTGCGCGAATTCCAGATTGGCGGGGTGAAGACGACGATTCCCCTTCATCAGGCACTGATTACCAGCACCCCCTTCGTCAGGTGGAAGCTGAGCACGGACTTTCTTGAGCGACATTCCATCGCGGAGGAGTTCGCGGAGGACGAGACCCTTTCGAGCCTGGAGAGTGTCGCGATCGCAGCAGCGTTAATCCACGCCGGCAACCACCGAATAACTCAGCTGGGCGAGGGCCTCCCCGCACCCCCATACGAATCACCTCATGAGGAGGAATCGAGATCCTACGACGCGGTTTGACCTGATACTCGCGAAGAAGAGATACTCCGTAGAGTCGAACGTTGAGGGCAGGGATTTCCTTGTCAGCGTGGGGGGCAGAGAGTTTCGCGTCAGGCTGGAAGACCAGCCTCGCGGGACGATAAGGGCCACCGTCAACGGCGAAGAGAGAACGGTTTCCATACTGGACGAGACCGCTTCCGCCCTCGTCCTGAAGATAGGCGGGCAGCGCTCGACTTTCGAGCGACCCCCCGCCCTGCTTCCGTCTCGTGACAGGGTCTCCTCTCCGATCTCGGATCAGGCTGGTCTGTTGCTCTCGCCGCTTCCGGGATTGGTCGTCTCGATAGAGGTCAGGGAAGGCGACGAGGTGGAGTTGGGCACCCCTTTAGTCACGATAGAGGCGATGAAGATGGAATCGATAATAAGAGCGGACAGACGCACGAAAATAAGAGAGATCGTTGCGAGGAAGGGCGAATCTGTGCGGAAGGGTCAGCCACTCCTGAGATACGAATGAGAGGTGGGAGCGGTGGTGACGACAGCGGTCTTGGTCGAACAGGTGCTCGAGGGGAAGAGGGAGGCGATAGCGAAGGCGATCACTTTGGTGGAGAACAGGGGGCGAGGGTTCGAGAACCTGCTCGCCGCACTTGAGAGGAAAGGCGGGAATGCGTTCGTCCTGGGGGTAACCGGTCCTCCAGGGACCGGGAAGAGCACGCTCGTCGACAGGCTCATAGAACGTTTCAGGAAAAGGGGCCTGAAAGTCGCCGTGGTTGCAGTCGACCCGACGAGCCCGATAACGGGAGGGGCACTCCTAGGCGACAGGGTCAGGATGCTGAAACACGCGACTGACAGGGGGGTCTACATTCGGAGCATGGCCTCGAGAGGTTGGAGAGGAGGCCTGGCGGGCTCGACTAGCGAAGTTGTTCAGATCCTTGACGCCGCGGGCACCGAATTGGTCATCATAGAGACCGTCGGGATTGGACAGTCTGACATCGAGATTGTCAGCGTTGCTCACGCTGTCCTGGTCACGGTCACGCCGGGGCTCGGCGATGACATCCAGGTCTCGAAGGCGGGTCTGTTGGAGATAGGTGATATCTTCGTCGTCAACAAGTCAGACCTCGAGGGGGCGGACTTCATGTTGACGGCTCTCCTCTCGATGGTCAGGGAGCAGAAGCGCCAGAGGCCCGTTATCAAAGTCTCTGCCCTCAAGGACGAAGGGATCGACAAACTCGTCGAGGCGGTCGATGGTTTCAGGCAGACCCTCACGACGCCGAGGGGGCGCGAGATCAAGCTGAAGAGCCTCCGCGGGATGATCGTCGAGATGGCGAAGAACGAAGTCATGGAGGGACTGAACGAGAAGCTCGTGGGAAACCTCCCCGACAGATTGGCGCGAGAAGTCTACGACGGAAGACTCGACCTCCGCGAGGCTGCCCGGCGCCTCTCCCGAAGGTGAGCTACCTCTCTGCCACTGGCCTGTACTTCAGGTCCTTCGGACCAACGTACGTTGCCTCGGGTCTGATGAGCTTGTTATCGAGTACCTGTTCATTGTAGTGAGCGATCCATCCGAAGACCCTGCTCGCAGCGAAGATCGGAGTGTAGAGGGGGATCGGAATTTCGAGCGTGAAGAAGACAGGTGCGGCGTAGAAGTCAAGGTTGGCGGGGATTTTCTTCCTCTCCCACATCTCCCTCTCAAGCGCATCGCAGAGCCTGAATAGTCGGTCGTCCATCTTCTTCTCCGCGAGGAGCTGCTTCAGGTACTGCTTACTCAGCCTCGCTCTCGGGTCGAACTGCTTGTATATCCTGTGCCCGAAGCCGACTATCTTCTTGCCTCCTGCCAGGGCGTCAGCGACATAGCCCGCCGCGGCGTCCGGATTCTTGACTTCTAGAAGCATCTGCATCGCTCCCTCGTTGGCTCCACCGTGCAAGGGGCCTTTCAGGGCGGCCAGACCGGCAGTCACCGCTGAGTAGATATCGGCGAGAGTCGAGGCGACGACCCTGACGGTGAATGAAGAGGCGTTGAGATCGTGCTCCATGTAGAAGATGAGTTCTCTCTCGAAGGTCCATGCATCTGATTCCTCTGGCTTCTTTCCTGAGATCATGTAGAGGAGATTCTCCGCGAAGGTTAGCCGCGAATCTGGTTCAATCAAATTCTTTCCGGTCTCGATTCGATATGAATTCGCGACGAGCGTCGCCATCTTCGCTGCGACCGAGAGCTCTTGCTCGTGGGGGGCTCGCTTCACGTCCGTGCTTCCCAGGGAGGAGGCGGCGGTCCTGAGGACGTCGATGGGATGAGCATCTTTTGGGAGGTCGCGGATGATTTCGTAGACACTCGAGTCGACCTTCATCCGCGACCGAAGCTCAGAGTTGAAGCGGGTGAGTTGGGTTCTGTTCGGCAGCTCTCCGTACAAGACAAGGTAGGCGGTCTCCTCGAACGAAGCGTTCTCCGCCAGGTCCTCAATCGTGTATCCTCTATAGATGAGGGAACCGTCCACCTCGCTCTTGGCGATCTTCGTCTCCGTGACGGAGACGCCGGACAGCCCCTTCGGAGCCCTAATCTGCTCTGACAACTCTGCCATCAACATCTTCGCTAATATTAAGCGGTATCTGCCGTGTCCAGTCTTCTGGCTGTCTCCATCGCGCGTTTGTCGGTCTGCTCGTACCTGTAGTAGTCTATTACATCGTAAATTTCACTCCGTGTCATGAGGTCCTTCAGGATTCCCTTCTGGGTTCCCGTCCTCTTTAGCACCTCGAGCGCCATCTTCACACTCTTCAGCATCGCCCTGAAGGGCGTCATCGGGAAGATCACGATGTTGTATCCCATCTGATCAAACTCCGAGGCGCTCATATAAGGTGTCTTCCCGAATTCTGTCATGTTCGCGAGGAGAGGGGCCTTGACCTTCTTCCTGAACTCGCGGAACTCCTCTCTGCTCTCGAGAGCTTCGGGGAAGATGACCTCCGCACCGGCCTTCAGGTACGCCTTCGCACGCTCGACCGCCGAATCGAATCCCTCCACTGCCCGCGCATCCGTCCTCGCGATTAGGACGATGTCGCTCTTGTTCGCTTCTCTTGCCGAGATGAGCTTCTTCAACATCTCGTCCGTCTCGACCACCTCCTTCCCCTCCAGGTGTCCGCACCTCTTTGGCATGACCTGGTCTTCGATCTGAGCGGCCGCCGCCCCGGCGGCCCCGAGCTCCCTCACCGTCCGGATTACGTTGACCGCCTCCCCGAACCCCGTGTCCACGTCGACAATTAGCGGAAGTTCGGAGACGTAGATAATCCTCCGGGTTGCTTCAGAGACTTCCGTCAGGGTGCTGACGCCCAGGTCGGGCATCCCCAGCAGGTTCGCGAAGCCGCCCCCCGAGAAGTAAATCGCGTTGAACCCGGCCCTCTCAGCCAGCTGCGCTACGATTGGGCTGAAGACGCCCGGCGCAACCACCACGCTTCTCTTGGAGATGAGCCGCCGGAGCGATGATGATGCGGGGCTCGTCCGAGATTTCGCTCGAGACACTGTGCCATTCCGTCTTCCTCGACACGATTAAAGCCTTCAAGAGGCGTCCTTCGAAAGGTGAGCCTGCAGTTTGTCCTCCACCCAGCGCCTCGGGACATCGTCTTCATTCACGGAGCCGGCGGAACAAATCTTCTTTGGAGGCGAATCCTCGAGGGACTCGAAGGAGAAGGGAGAGCGTTCGCCGTTAACCTTCCGGGTCACCCCACGGGGGAAATTTCGTGCAGGAGCATCGACGAGTACGTCGAGGCGGTCCGTCGATTCATCTCGGAGGCAGGGATAGAGCGCCCGGCGATATGCGGCCACTCGATGGGGGGTGCGATTGCTCTGACAATCGCTGTGAAGTATCCTCGCGATCTCTCGAGTCTCATAGTGATGGACACAGGCGCGAAGCTCGGCGTCCTCCCCTCGTACGGGACGGCCTCCCAAAGAACCCCCTCCAGACGATTGAGAGGGTCATCACCCCGCTAAGCTTCTACAGGGCCGACGACGAACTATTACGGGAATCGAGGGGGACACTCGCGATTCCCAACCTCGACGTCTTCCTCAACGATTACGCGGCGTGTGATGTTTTTGACATCAGGGAGAGAGTCTCTGAGTTGAGCGCGAGGACGCTGATCATGTGCGGGGAGTACGATAAATTGACACCACCGATCTGGAGCCATTATCTGAACGCGAGAATCCCCCGGTCAACGGCTTTCTTCATCAGGGATTCGGGGCACATGGTGCCACTCGAGAAGCCCGACGCCTCCGGCCGTCTGATAATCGACTTCCTAGCGACCCCTAGCCGCTGACCTCATCCCATCCGCGCTCGATTTCTCTCCGACCCGACCGTCAACTCCGCCCGGCGGTGGACAGGACGGTTCCGCCAGCTTTGGCAACCTGTCTCTTGAGTTCTGAAGCGATCTTCTCAGAGACCTTCGCCGAATCGGCCTTCCTCTTCGAGACGACCACGATATCCAGTTCTATCTTCGAGACTCCCTCCTCGACTCCCTTTGGGTGCGACTTGATGTAGACGTTCGGGTATCTCTTCATCGTTTTCCTCAGGATCGGCGCAAGAGTCGATTCGAAGATTCCTTCCAGTTTCAGAATCACAGTCGTCGTGTGAAGCCTCCCTAACCTCCGCCTGATCTCACCTTCGACAGACTCTCTGAAGATGCTCTTCATCTCCCTCGGGACCCCCGGGAGCGCGAAGATCACCGTCGTCCCAACCTCTAGACGGACTCCCGCCGCCGTCCCGACCCTGTTCTGGAGTGGGGTCGCTCCCCGGGGGAGTCGTGCCATCTTCCTCCTCGCCGGTGTGATTTTCAGGTTACCTCTCCCCATCTCGACGTAGTGGCTCCTGACCATCCTCAGTGCTTCCCTGTTGACTGCCAGTCTCCTGTGCAGCCCCTTCGCGATCCCCGCAAGAGTCATGTCGTCAGGCGTTGGTCCCAGCCCCCCCACGACGACCAGGATCTCCGGTCTGCGGCGGAGCGATTCCCGCAAGGAAGAGGAGATTTCCCGGAGGTCGTCATCGACGGTCGTGATGCGCGACAGCCTCGTCCCCATCCGGGCCAGCCTCCCCCCGATCCAATGGGCGTTCGTGTTAACCGTCTTCCCGATAAGCAGCTCCCTCCCGACAGCGAGGACCTCGACCCTCATGCAGCTCAGAATTCCCTTTGAATGCTTAAAACCGATGCGCTTCTTACAACTGTGAATGGCCCGGAAACGAGAGTATCCTATGCTCCCCATGGTAGGGGCCGGAGCCCTCATTTACAAGGGCAACAGCGTCCTTCTCGTAAAGCGAAACAACGAGCCGAACAAGGGGAAATGGGCTCTCCCCGGCGGAGTGGTGAAGGTGGGGGAGAGAGTCGAGGACGCTGCGAGGAGGGAGGTGAAGGAGGAGGTGGGACTGGAGATTAGGCTCGAAGGACTTCTGGATGTACTGGACGACATCCACTATGACGGTAAAGGGAGGGTATTGTACCACTATGTACTGGTCAGTTACCTTGCCTCTTCCCAGGGAGGAAAGGTGAAGCTAAACGGCGAGTCGGAGGAGTACGAGTGGTTCTCACCCACAGAAGTTCGAAGCATCTTCGCGACCGACAACACGAAGAAAGTCGTTCAGCGATACCTGGATCGACCGCGATGAAGAAGGAATCCTCCAAAGTCTCCTCTGTTCAGGGGCCACGGTTACCCGCTTTCAGGCTACCCTTCCTTCTTCCCGCTGAGCCACCACTCCAGGTAGTCAGACTGCTCTCGCTGCTTCTTCCTTCTCACGTCTTCCTGGGGTGTCTTCATCTTATACCGGATATCCGAGAGTTGCTCTCTTGTCAGAAAAAGGCCGCAGCTCTTGCACCCATACCTCTTGGTTGTAGAGTCGAAGAGTAGGAGACCACCACATTCTGGGCAATACTGATCCAAGCTCAGATGTGTCAGAACGTACCTTTCCTTAACCTTTACTGTGATTTTGATGATGCGAAACCCACGACTCGTTATATACCATCGGCATGAGAGCCACTCGAGAAGGTGTGGCTGAGAAGGTCGTCCTCCCCGGCCCCGCGTCGAAGGAGTTGGGCGAATCTATCGCGAGGAGACTCAGCCTGCCACTCCTCCCCTACGAGGTCAAGGTCTTCCCGGATGGGGAAACACGACTCCGATTCGAGGAGAAAGTCTCCGGAAAGACAGTCCTGATTGTTCAATCGACTTACCCTCCCCCAGACCAGAACCTCTTCCAGCTGCTTCTCGCCTCCCACCGCCTGAGCCAGGAGGGGGCGAAGGTCCACGCCGTGGTTCCCTACCTGGCCTACGCGAGGCAGGATAAGGAGTTCGTCGCCGGGGAGGTGGTGAGTCTCGGGGTCGTCTCCCACCTCCTCCGCTCCGGAGGCGTCTCGCGCCTGACCACCGTCGACATCCACTCCGCCGAGGGTCTCTCGCTCTTCGCGATTCCCGTCTACAGCGTCTCGGCGATCCCGAGCCTGGTCAGCTACGTGAAGAAGAACTTCAAGCTGAATCAGCCGGTCGTGGTCGCCCCAGACTTCGGTGGTTCCAAGAGGTCTGAAGCCTTCGCCTCCCTCCTTCAGGCGATGTTCGTCCAGCTCTCCAAGAAGAGAGACAGGGTCACGGGGCAGGTCAAGGTCGAATCGTCGAAACTGGAGGTGAAGGGCAGGGACGTCCTCATAGTCGACGACATAATCAGCACGGGTGGGACGGTCAGGGCTGCGGGGATAGTCCTCCGCGAGGCCGGCGCCGCCAGGGTCATCGCCGTCTGTTCGCATCCGCTGCTAGTCGACGACGCGATGGAGAAACTCGGGTCCGAAGGAATAAGGGATGTCGTGGGCACGAACACTGTCCCCAGCGAGGTGAGTAAAGTCGATGTCAGCGAGGCGATCGCGGAGCACCTCAAGACAGTCACGGAATAGTGTCGTGATCCTCCTCTCCGGGGAGAAGACCTCGCTTCCGGAAGCCGAGGCGCGCGCCATCGTGAAGACCTACGACGAAGAGGCCGAGCTCTCCCTCCTCGAGCCGAGGATCGTCCGGGCCGAGACGGAGGCCAATCCTGACATCATCGCACGACGCATTGCCTTCGCCAAGCGAGTCGGGACGCTCATCCCCGACGGGCTGCTCGATCGGGAAACCCGCCGAGAGGTTGAGAGGGCTAGCTACAGACTGAGGCATTTCACGCTCGGCGAGTCGCGGGCAGACCGTTCATCGGTCGAGACCGAAATCTTGAACCAGCTGCACGGTAGGGTCGACCTGGAAGAGCCTGCGTACGAGTTGTCCTTAATCGAGGGGAGGAGGAAGGGGAGAACCTATCTCTTGCTCTCTAAGCCGGGAATCATGAACCAGGGATGGGCGGGGCGGAGGCCCAGGTCTCGCGCCTTCTTCCACCCCTCCGCTATCTTTCCGAAGCTCTCCAGGGCTCTCGTGAATATCGCGGGGGTGAAGGAGGGAGAGACCCTCCTCGACCCGTTCGCGGGGACGGGAAGCATCCTTCTCGAGGCATCGATTGTGGGAGCGCTTTCGGTGGGGGTCGATGTAAGCTCGAAGATGGCGAGGGGAGCACTCGCCAACGCGCGAAAATACCGTCAGCCGTGGCTCGGGATGATTCGGGCGGACAGCATGTCTGTACCCTTGAGGAGTGTCGATGCTATCGCCACCGATGTGCCGTACGGCAGAGCTTCGAGCAGGATGGGGGAAGAATTGGTAGTGATCCTCGACGGGCTGCTCAGGGCCGGTGCAAACCTCCTCCGTCGGGGCAGGGTCGCAGTCGTGATGCACCCCCGAAGTAGCCGTGTCAATCCCGGTGACACGTTCCGGGTGGAGGGCGAGCACCACCTCTACGTGCATCGGAACCTAACTCGAACGATTACAGTGCTGAGGAGGCTCTAAGAGTGGTCAGGCTCGAAGTCATCTTCCTCGGGACCAGCTCCGCGACTCCTACGAGGAGCAGAGGTCTCCCCTCCATCGTGATCCGAAGAAACGGGGAGTTCTTCATGCTGGACTGCGGGGAGGGCGCTCAGCGACAACTCTTCCGCGTCGGTTCGGGGTTGAACAGGGAGGCCGTGATACTCATAACTCACCTTCACGGCGACCACGTGACGGGGCTCCTTGGCCTCCTTCAGACGATGAGCCTCGCCCAGCGAACGCGCGAAGTCACAATTGTCGCCCCCTCCGCACTCTCGAGATGGCTGAAGACGACGGCGGAGATCCTCCACATCGGGCTCACCTTCCAGGTCAGGTTCAACCCCTCGCGAGCGGGGACCGTCTACAGGGGGAGGGACTACAGGATCAGGGCGGCCCGAGCCGTTCACTCGGTCGAGGCCTACTCCTACCTCCTCGAGGAGTTCGAGAGGCCCGGTGTATTCCATCCCGAGAGGGCGAAGGCGTTGGGAATCCCAGAGGGGAGGCTCTGGGCGAGACTGCAGCACGGAAGGAAGGTCACCCTGAATGGGCGGACCGTCAACCCCCGAGAAGTCACGGACCCCCCCAGACCCGGCAGAAGGGTCGGGTACTCTGGAGACACCAGACCCTCGAAGAGCCTCACGAGGTTCTTCTCCCACTGTGACCTCCTGGTCTTCGATTCAACCTTCTCCTCGAAGGACGAGGAGAAGGCCCTCGAAAGAAAGCACAGCACCGCCCGCGAGGCTGCCCTCCTGGCGAAGGAGGCCCGGGTTCGTCAGCTCGTTCTCACACACTTCAGCGCACGATACAGAAACGTCGGGAGGCTCCTCAGGGAGGCCCGCTCCGTCTTTCCCAACACCATCGCCGCCCGCGACGGGCTGAAGCTGGAGGTCCCCTACCAGACTTCGTAGGCAGTTAGCCAGTCCATCAGGGTTCCAAGGTGGTCAGACTCGAGCTTCAGATAGATAGGCCCCAGAGGAGACTCGTCCTCACGATTGCAGAGAGCGACGATGCCCTCGGAGGCCGCCTGCCTGTTCAGCATTATCGATACGCCCACCCCCTCACTTCTCGTCAGGAAGAGCCTCCTCGCCGCGCTCCTCACCCTCCTGTCTCTCAGCTGGTCGCGTATCCTCTCGAGGCATCTTCTGCCACTCGAGCTGACGATGATCGTATCCGTTTCGTTTGTCACCCGACACTCGCCCTCGCCGAGGAGATTCTTCATCGCCTTCAGCACCTTCTCTGGGTCTTCGGACCGAGATAAGCTGGCCCGAAGTTCCAGGCTCACGGAGAACTCACCTCCTCGCGGTCTCAATCCAACTCTTCGCCGTCCTCACGGTCATCTTGGAGAGAGCGTCGGGAGAGATGTGCTCGTTCGATATCACTTCATCCGCGAGGGCAATCGCTCTCCCGATCCCAACGTCAAGCTCTCGCTCGTCCCTCTTGAGAAACGTCGCGTACGTGATCGGGTCGTCACTTCGCCCCCTCTCCTTCAGAAGGGAGAACCTCCTCTCCCTGGAAGCGTGGATCCCGACAAGGAGCACCCTCCCCGCCCTTCCGAACGTCTCGACCTCAACGAGAGACCTGATTCCATCGACGACAAGCAGGTCGGGCTTTGCCTTCCCGATCGACTTCAGGCAGAGTTCCGCCACGGCGCCCTCCCCATACCTCTTCCTCAGGTCCTTCATCACCTCGCCCGTGTTCTTCTCGTCGGCGGCGAGCCCCCTCCGCTTCGTCTCCTCTCTTATCACGTCGCCCATCACCACGCGCTTCATCCCGAAATTCTCGAGCGCCCTGGCAGCGGTTGACTTGCCGGCCCCCGGCATCCCCGTAATCGCGACGATCAGCATCTTCGCCTTCCCCGCAAAACCGTTCGGTATTAAAGCAGAGACGCACGAGCTTAATTATCTCGAGACGACAGGCCGATAAGAGTTGCGAGCCTTTGTGGCCCTCGAGGTTCCTCGAGAGAACGTGATTAGAGAGATGGTTTCGGTTCAAGAGGAGCTCACGAAGACCCAGGCGGACCTGAAGATCGTCGGTCGCGAGAACCTTCACTTCACGGTGAAGTTCCTCGGCGAGATCTCTGAGTGGCAGGCGAGGGAGGCCGACAAGAGGTTGAAGTCGCTCGAGTTGAATCGTGCGGTGGTGACTCTCGAGGGGGTGGGCGCCTTTCCGTCCCTCGGGCATCCGAACGTGATCTGGGCGGGTGTGGCTCAGGCGGACAGGGGGAAAATCGTCCCCATAGCAGAGAGTGTCATCGCCGAGCTGCGAGGGATCGGGGAGGAGGACAGCCGTCCCTTTCAGCCCCACATCACCCTCGCTCGAGTCAGGTCGGCCGCGAGGAGGGAGGCGCTGGTTTCGTTACTCCAGCTCAACGCGACCCGCAAATTTGGCGAAGCGGAGCTGACTCATCTGAAGCTCAAGTCGAGTGAGTTGACGCCGAGGGGACCGGTCTACGCTGACGTCGGAGTCTACCCGTTGAGATGATGACGACGACGGTGGACGCGGTCCCGAAGGGGGCGAGAGAACTCTGCACGCCAAAGGATGAGGAGGCGAAGAGACTAGCCGAAACGGTAGAGAGAGTGGCGGCGAAAACGAGACTCGCGGCCGCCAAGTTCCCTGAAACGAGAGGCGTCGTCCTGGGAGGGTCATTTGCGAAGGGGACCTGGCTTCCGGGGGAGGCGGACATCGACATCTTCGTGAAGCTTTCCCCCGAGGTTGATGAGACGCGCTTCGAAGGGGTGGGGTTGAAGGTCGGTTTCGAGGCCACGAAGGGGTATCCTCGCGGGAAGAAGTACGCGCAGCATCCTTACACCGAGGCACGCGTGAAAGGTGTCATCGTGAACATCGTACCATGCTACGACGTGCGGGCGGGTCAATGGAAGAGTGCCGCGGACAGGTCACCCTTCCACGTGGAGCTCATCAAGACAAGGCTGAGCGAGGCTCAGAAGCTTGATGTCAGGCTGCTGAAGAAGTTCTTGAAGGGGGTCGGTGTCTACGGAGCCGAAATCGAGAAGGAAGGCTTCAGCGGGTACGCCTGCGAGGTCTTGGTTCTGATGCACGGTGGTTTCTCGGATGTCCTCAAATATTTCGCCCACCTGAAAGCCCCGGCTCCGGAGAGGATGTTGAGTCTGTCCGACCCGGTCGACGAACGAAGAGACCTCGCAAAGGCGATCTCGAACGAGAATGTCGCGCGCCTTGTCCTCGCCGCGCGCGCGTACCTCAGGCGACCGACCCTCCAGTTCTTTCTCGGCAAGAGCGGCAGGATGCGCCCCGACCTCAAGGCGCACATCATCGGCATAACCTTCACTCATCCCGAGTCGAGCGAGGACATCCTGTGGGGGGAGCTGAAGAGGACGATGAAACATCTTTCGGGGCACATCACGAGAGCAGGTTTCGACCTTGCCAGGACTGCGATCGCGTCCGATGATCGGGGTGAGAGCACCTTCCTGATTCTGCCTGAGATCCAGGAGCTGTCGCCCTTCGGGAAGCGGATGGGCCCGAGCGTCCTGATGGAGCGAGAGGCCGATGAGTTCTTGGCGAGGAACTCGAAGAGAGCCAGACTCGTCTGGGCGGGAGAGGGGGGACAGCTGCAGATCCTCAAGAACCGAGACGAGCTTCGGTTGACTGACTTCCTGAAACGAATCCTGAGGGGCGGGGTCGCCAAGATGGGCGGCTCCCCTGCGATAGGCAGGGCGATTGCGAAGAGTGGCAGAGTCGTCGAGGGTCGAACCCTTCAAAGGATAGCGAAGAGGAAGAAATGGCTCTCGGCTGGGCTGGACGATATTGTCTCAGATTCCCTCGGAACGAGTTCCGATTAGCAGTCTCGTCCGAACGCCGTACATCCGAATCCTCACCTACCCGAAGATTTCGTTGCGCGCCGCACGGAGCCGACTCGCCCAGCTCAACAAGCTGGGAGTCGAGCTGCTCGTCTTCGAGGGAAGGTCGAAGATAGGGAGGTTGGGAATCCTCGGCATAGGCACCGTTAGCGTAGTTGTGAAGTCGGAGGCGGGAGGGGAGGTATTTGCGTTGAAGATTCGACGGACGGATGCGAACAGGCCTCGAATGAGGGAGGAGTTCGAGTTGACCAGGCTCGCGAACAGAATCGGAGTCGGCGCAGAGGTCGTGGGTCATACGAGGGACTTGTTGCTCTTGCAGTATCTTGACTACGTTGAGCTTCATGCCTGGTTCAAGTCGTTGAAGGGGCCCGAAAGGAGGGCGATGGCTAGAGGGATCATCCATCGAGTGCTCAATCAGTGCAGGAAGCTCGACATCATGGGTCTCGACCACGGCCAGCTCAGTAACCTGAGAAAGCACGTAGTCGTGGTTAACAACGTCCCGTACATCATAGACTTCGAATCGGCCAGCCTGAATCGAACGCCCAAGAATGTGACCACAGCCGCGCAATACATCCTAATCGGCGGCAAGATGTCCGCGCTTGCCAGGCTTCTGATCGGAGTGAAGAGCCAGGGGCCACTTCTGGCGGCGCTTCGTGAGTACAAGGAGACGAAGAGCGACGTGAGTTACGCGCACCTGTTGGAGGTGCTGAGACTGAGCTCCGACTAAACTTTAAACCGAGTCGCCTTTCGAGCTGTTTTACGTGGGGCCGTCGTCCAGTTTGGTCTAGGATACCTGAGCATTTCGGCGGTGAACCTGGGGACCAAATCTGGGACAGAGCGCAGGCGACCGTGAGTTCAAATCTCACCGGCCCCATAACAAAAGTGGTGCAATGCCACTCAATGGTTCCACGATGGAGGAGGTGGAAGTGCGTACGGTCCGACCTCGAGCGTCTTGGACGCGCTCTGGTTCACACCGTTGGCGAACTCTGACAGGTAGCTTGCCGAGTATGTCTGACCGACACGAACGTCTGAGCAGTGGAAGTATCCGTAGTTCTGGAAGCGTTCCCAGCCATCATTGAGCCCGTTCGGAGGAACCCATCCATCCGACGTAA
>VBPQ01000024.1 GCA_005877185.1 Nitrososphaerota archaeon | reverse complement strand
GAGCGGAAGCCCGAGGACGTCCTCGCAGTCCCAGAGCATCCCGCAGTTCTTGCACTGGTACTTGCAGACCTGAATCTCTGTCATCTTTGAACCGCAGTAGCACCACTGCTCCGGCATCGGGCATCTTGCGTACCCGAGCGGCATAATCTTTTCTCCATGGTTTAGTGCAAGCTCTCACTCGATCTGGAGGTACTTCACGCCAATCCCTTTCGTCCTGCCTAGTTCGCTGTGAGTAGTGAGTAGTGTCCCTCCTCCCACTCTCCGCGCAAGCGCAAGAGCGAAACAATCGGCAAGTGACAGAACGCTCCCCCTGCACTTTTCGGTGCCCAGGGCGAGCGTCAAGTCTTCGTCCGTTTCTACTGGCTTAAGGATTCTCCGTCTCATATCTAGCATCAGGTTGAATCGAGGAGTGAAACTGAGAGGTTTCCATGCTCGTCGCATCCCGCGGGCGCCGCCAACCCAGAGCCAAATTGTTTTTAGTCCAGGCAGAGGGGCGAACGGAGGGATGTCCAAGGCGTCCGAAACCCAGACCGGTGAAGGGCCCAGGGTGGTTCGTAGGAGCCCCCTCACTCCACGCCAGAGGCTCTGCCCCCGCTGCCTCTCACCCCTGAGCAGGGGTAGCAAGCTCGGAGGGTGGCTAATCCCTCAGGATTACTTCTGCCCGAAGTGTGGTTACAAGGGAACAGTTTTCCTTGAGTCATCAGAAGAGAAATCAGCGAAGGCGTAAATCCGTCATCGGAGCTGGAACCTAATCGCTTTGGAGGCCAAGCGGGAAGGCCCGAGTCTCGGAAAGGTAGCGCTGGTCGTCTATGCCTCTCTCCTTCTCTTCACGGTCGTCCTGATGGTGCTTTCGATCCCCGCGGGGCTTTACGCAGTATATTACACGAACCTGTCAAACACGTCCCTATCCTCCGCCACTCCGGTTTACAATCTCCGACTATTCGTGGGCATTTACACAGTCGCCGTTCCCGTGAATACCTCGATAGGTTCTATCTTCGGCATCTTGACAGCGATCTACGCCGGCCTGCTAACCTTCGCCGGTTTCCAAAACAGGAACGCGCTTTCTGCGATACGGTCAGCGTTGACTCAAGGATCGAGTGAACTCTTTAGCAATTCTCTTCTCGCCTCCGTAAGCGCGCTCGGAGCACTTACCCTCGGGATCGGCCTTCTCGAGATTATCCAGAATAACGCAGGAATCAAGACGGGCTCGATCTCTGGGGACTCGCTTCTCCTCTTCGTGAGCATCACCCTCGCGCCTCTCAGAGAGGAGTTGGGGTTCAGAGTGGCCCTGGTGGGAGTCCTCGCGCTCGTGCTTGGCTTCCGCCAGTCCGTCAAGACGGCGCTCAAAGCGTTGTGGAGACCCTCTGTCATCCTAACGGGTGAGCCGGGGGACCTCCCGAACAAGGTCGGGCTTACGATAATGGTTGTGATAAGCTCGATACTCTTCGGGGCCGCCCACCTACTCTCCGGCGCAGGCTGGGACCTGGGAAAGGTGAGCGAGGCCTCTGCCGCCGGAGTGGTCCTGGGATATCTCTACGTAAGGTACGGTTTCCACGCCGCGGTCTTGCTCCACTGGGGTGTAAACTACTTCGGGTCAGCGTTCGCCTTCTTCGGGCAGGGTGTCTGGGGCGTTCCGTGGCAGTCCGACTTCGGGAACCCTCTAAACGTCCTCGTCGAGGTGGACCTCTTCCTCCTCATCGGTGTGACTAGCTTCTTCCTTGTCGGCTACAAGATACTTAAACGACTGACTCAAGCGAGAGGTGCGATAGAAAGTGACGGTAGTCGGAGCCTCAATCCTCAAGGAGCTGGTGCGCAAGTACAGGGTGATCAACCCCGCGGCGGACGCGAACTTCGACGGGGACGGTTACGTCCTCACCGTGAGAGAAGACAGGACGCTGAACTACCTCGAGCATCGGAACGTCGTCTCTAATGAGATTGTCTTCACTCCGCCAGACTACGTGGCACATCTGAGCGCGAAGAGCAAGTACGGACGGCTGGGCCTCTCGTTCCTGAACTCCGTCAAGGTTCACAGCGGCTTCGTGGGGAGGCTCGTCCTGGAGCTGGTCAACCTGAGCAACGAAAGAAATCCGATCACGATAAAGCGCGGCGAGCCATTCATGCACATCGAGTTCCTGAGGAGGGAGGGAGAGCCCTCGCCCTATTCCGGGAAGTACATGTTTCAGTACATGGACGAGAGGGAGACGGAACTCTACATAGAGATCCTCGACGAGAACTACGGACGCCTCTTTCCGAAAAAGATGCTGGCCCAGATACGAAGGAATCGGCTGAAGACAGAAGACGTATCGAGTCCGGCGGCTTGAATAAGGACTTGACCGTTCGTCTCCGACCTGTTTCGACATACTCCATAGTGGCCCTCGACAGAGAGAGAGGCGAGATGGGCGTCGCTGTACAGTCCCACTGGTTCTCAGTCGGAAGCGTCGTAACCTGGGCTGAGGCCGGGGTGGGAGCCGTCGCCACACAATCGTTCGTCGAAGCGAGCTACGGCCCACTGGGGTTGGCCTTGATGAAATCAGGAAAATCGCCGAGATTGACGCTGAAGTCTCTCTTGTTGAGGGATAAGAATCGGGAGGCGAGGCAGGTCGCCATGATAAACACGAAGGGGGAAACCGCGGTCCACACCGGCAGCAGGTGCATCCCTGAAGCGGGGCACTCCGTCGGCGATGGGTTCTCTGCCCAGGCCAATCTGATGTCCAGTGATAGGGTGTGGGGGGCGATGGCCTCCCGCTTCAAGGCTGCGAGGGGTACGCTAGCGCGGAGGCTGATGGCCGCCCTTGAGGGAGCCGAGGAGGAGGGAGGTGACGTTCGGGGCAAGCAATCGGCGGCGATGCTCATCGTAAAGAGAAAGGGGACATCGGCTCCCTGGGAAGGGAAGATGCTGGAGCTTCGGGTCGAGGACCACCCGGAACCACTGAAGGAGCTCGAGAGGCTGATCAGGATACACGAAGCCTATGCAGAGGCGAACCTCGCCGACGACCTCGCCTCCAGAGGGAGGATGACGCAGGCGATGCGCAGGTACTCGCTGGCCGCGAAGCTGGCCCCGGAGATTGAAGAGCTGAAGTTTTGGCAGGCTGTCGGCATGCTCAACCACGGAGACATCGAAGAAGCGAAACCCCTCCTCAGTGAGGTCTTTCGCGCCAGAAAGGAGTGGAGGAGGGTCCTTTTTCAACTCCCGAACTCCGGTCTTCTGAAGACACCCAAGGGCATCATCGAGTCTCTGCTTTCACCATAAGATCGAGCCTCCGGAAAATGGCTATCTTGAACGAGTCGAGAAGCCTTAAATAAAATCCTGGCACCGCATTCATGATGCAGCGAAGAAGCGCCATAACGCCTGTGCGGGCGGGCGTAGTCGCGCTTGTTCTGGTCCTAGCGACGGGAGCGGGGGTTTACTTTGCGGTGACGTCGACCCAGCAAGGGACGACCAAGACGATTACAGTGGGGAGTACGACGGGCTCTACGACGACGAGCTCGACCGCGCACGTGACCCCTGGTACATTTACATACGACGCCGCTGAGACGATTCAGTACCTCGATCCGAGCGTCTCGTTTTTCTCATACGACTATAACATAATGCAGAATGTCTACGAACCTCTCATCTGGTTCAATGGGACGTGTGGGACCTGCGTCATCCCGTGGCTCGCGTCCAGCTACACCCCGTCGAGCGACCTGAAGACGTACGCCTTCACGCTTCGAAGCGGGATAAAGTTCGCGGATGGTGAGCCCCTGAACTCGACCTCTGTCTACTTCGCGCTCAACAGGATCATTCTCGAGGATGGTAGCAATACCGTGGGACACGGGACGCAGGCATCCTTCCTCGTCCAGCAGCTCCTGAATACGAGCCTCAGCACCACCCTCTGCGCCTGTGCCCAGACCTACGACCAGAAGTACGCAGACGCGGTCCTCGCGCAGAACTTCGTAGAGGTGACGGGACCTCTGACTTTCACTATTCACGTCACGCATCCGAACATTGCGTTCGCTCTGATCTTCGCGGGTGACATGAACTCCGTCCCTCTCCCCCCGAGTTATACGATGCGGCAAGACCTCACCCTATGGAACGCGGCGAGCGCGGGTTACAAGCTTCCCTACCCATCGCCAACTGGGACCCTGGCGAATCAGATCAAGCAATACTTCTACGATATGATGGCTACCTGTAATGCTGGGACTACGCCGAGCGGCTGTGGCACGACCTACCTCGACGGCTCAGCTCAGGGGTCGGCCGCGGGCACCGGGCCCTACACCATTCGGAGCGTGAACCCGACGACGAACACGATAACTCTTCAATCGAAGTCGGACTACTGGGGGGGCCCCTACCAGTTCTCCGGAGGACAGAAAATAGTCCCGAAGATACAGACCGTCGTCTTCAAGTATGTCCCGGACCAGACGACGCGTGAAATCGACCTCCAGAACGCCGCCAAGTCGGGGCAGGCGCTGGCGATCGACTTGGAGGCCACGAACATCTACGATGTGGCTGACAGAAGCACCTGGCTGAATCAGAATAAACTCGTCTCTGACGTGCCCGGTGTTAGCATCTTCGGCCCCTACACCACGTACAACGTACAGTTCATCCACTGGGTGACCAACGTCACAAACCCTCTCACGGGACAGTTCTACAAGTTCCAGCCTTTCGCCGACAGGAGACTCAGACTCGCCTTCTCGGACGCGGTTAACATGACCGACATCAACAAGCTCTTCAACAACAATTTGGGGGTCGTGGCGAATTCAGCCATCCCCCCTGGCCTGCCCCCAGCGGGCGTTTACAGCACCTCGGTGAAGACAGCGTACAAGTTCGACCCGGTTGCGGTCCAGAACTTGCTCCTCTCCGCTATGCAGAACCCGCTGACGAACTTCCGATTCTCGAACGGAACAAGTGCTAAAGCAGGGACCTTCGTCAACGCTTTCGGTTGTGCCACCCTCAACTCCAAGAAGCAGTGCGACAACCCCGTCGCACAGACGATCCAGCTTTACTTCCCCACCGGAGACACATTCAATGAGCAGATTTTCACCCAGATCGCCGGTGTGGTAAACAACGTGAGCGCCACGTACAACATGGGACTCACGGCTGTAGTGGTTCCCCTGCCGTCCGGGCAGCTCTTGACTGAATCATTCGGCTCTCACATATATTCGTACGCGTTCGGGTGGATAGACGACTATCCATGGGTCACCGACTTCCTCAGCCCGATGTACGCTCCCTCTGGCACTTACTCGGGTCCGGACGGCTGGAACCTACCGCAGGAAGGGATACTCTACGGTAAGGCGGTCGACGCGAGCGCCAAGGGGGACTTGGCTTCGCTCGTCTCGGTCAGCGTGCAGATGAGTCAGCTGGCGAACAACGAAGTCATCTCTCTCTGGACGGATTACCCGTACACCTACATCGTAATGACTTCGAACGTCCAGGGCTTCTTCTGGAACCCCTCATTCAGCACCGCAGCGGCGGCTGGTGTCGGGCCCGAGTACTTCGCGACACTCTACTAACGGCAGTGCAGTACCGGTTTTTTCTTCTCGTCGAAGATTTAACTATCACTCGGCGGGTCTCGGTCCATTTTGAGGCTCTACGAGTACGTCCTGAGAAGAATCATCCTGATGGTCTTCGTGCTCGTGGGGGTGAGTCTGATCGTCTTCTACCTGGGGCGTGGCCTCCTCCCGCCCGAGTCGGCTCTGGCGCCCTACATCACCCCCAGGATGGACGACGCGACCAAGCTCCAGCTCGCGAGGTCTCTGGGAGTCGCGACGAGCTCCTGCCCCTCGTGGTCAGCCCTCGCCGCCCACGAGAGTGTATGCCTCGTCCCCGTCTGGGGGCAGTACCTCTCATGGGTAGGTAACGTCCTCGCGGGGAACTGGGGCTACAGCCTCCTTCCAGGCGTCGCGGGGACGCAGACGACGTGGGACGTCTTCTGGCTGAGATTCCCCTACACGGCAGAGCTCGCGGTCGCAGGCACGATCCTGACCGCTTTGGTGGCGATCCCTCTCGGGATCATCTCCGCCACCAGGAACAACAGACTCCCGGACCACGTCTCGAGGTTCATCTCCCTGGGCGGGTACTCGGTGCCTGCTTTCTGGTTCGGGCTTCTCCTACAGCTCCTCTTCGTACTCTACCTTCGGGTCGGAGGGAATGCCCTTCTCCCCAGCAACGGTGTTCTCGACACGTCGTGCGCGCTCTGCATGTCGTCGCCCGGGCAGGTGACCGGTTACACGGGGGCGCCGATTCTCGATGCCCTCCTCTCCCTCAACCCCGTATACTTCTGGGATTCCCTTGTGGCTCTCTTCCTTCCGACGCTCACGCTCGCGATAACCTCGATCGGCGCCCTGACGAGGATACTCAGGTCGAGCATGATGGAGGTCCTCAGGCAGGACTACATCCTCCTCGCGAGGTCGAAGGGTCTCAAGGAGAGGGTCGTGATATACAGACACGCCCTCAAGAACGCCGTCCTGCCCTCCATCACAATCACGGGACTCCTCTTCGCCCTCCTTCTCGGCGGTGTCGTGATAGTCGAGGTCGTCTTCTCCTGGCCCGGGGTCGGCGCGGCCTCCGTCGTGGCATCGACGGTGCTGGACGTCAACTTCCTGGAGCTCTACGTCCTCGTGACCGCGTTCATCATCGTCGTCACCAACCTACTGGTGGACATCGTCTACGCCAAGCTTGACCCGAGAATCAGGTACTAGAGGAATGACAAGCGGACCATCACCAAAGAAGGAGGAGAGGAGGAGTTCCCGTGGTCTCAGACGGGAGGCCCTGTACGGCCTTCACCTTCTCCGGAAGAACCCGATTGTGCTTCTGGGGTCGATTGTCGCGCTCGCCTCCGTCGTCCTGGCTCTTTCTTCGGGTCTCATCGTGGACCCGAACTTATGGAAGACGACCCACATCGCCCTTAGGCTCTGCTGGAATAACCCGATAGTCAACTGGAATCTCAGAAACGTCTATGACTGCTCGGGCCCGACGACTTACCTTCTCGGAACGGACAACTACGGCAGAGACGTCCTGCGAATGATAATACTGGCGATTCCGCTCGACCTTCAGGTCTCGCTGGAGATAGTTCTCTCCGCCGTTCTGATCGGTACTGTCTTCGGGGGCATTGCCGCGTACGCGGGGGGGTCGCTCGATGAGCTGATCCTGAGACTAACGGACATCTTTCTCGCGGTCCCGTCTCTCCTCCTCGCAATAGTGCTCGCGACCATCCTCGGAAGGACGCTGCAGAATCTCACCCTGTCGGTGCTAGTCACCTGGTGGCCGACGTACGTGAGGCTCATGAGGTCGCAGGTCCTCACAGAGAAGGAGAAGCCGTACGTCGAGGCGCTGAGAGCAGTGGGAGCGGGGAGGGTCAGGATTCTCTTCCGCCACATCGTTCCCAACTCCATCTATCCCATCGTCGTCCAGGGGACGCTGGACATAGGGAGCGTGATTCTCACCTTCTCTGCGCTTACCTTCATCGGCTTTTCGCCGAGCCCGCTGATCCCCGAGCTCGGAAACCTGGTGAACCAGGGCATCCAGTATGTCTTCACCGCCCCTTGGCTGATAATCTTCCCCGGTCTCACCATCTTCGTCGTCTCCCTCGGGTTCAACCTCCTCGGGGACGGAATCAGGGACATCTTCGACCCGAGGCTTAGGAGATAGGGGGATGACCGAGGAACCGTTGCTCGTCGCGAGGGAGGCGGTCCTTGAGGTGAAGGGCCTCAGGGTGAACTTCCACACCTACGCGGGCGAGGTCAAGGCCCTGAATGGCGTGGAACTCACGGTAAGGAAGGGAGAGATTCTCGGGCTCGTCGGGGAGAGCGGGTGCGGGAAGTCGGTGACGGCGCTAACGATTGCTGGCCTCCTGCCTCAGAACGCCGAGGTGGTGAGCGGAGAGATCTTGCTCGAGGGGAGGGACCTACTTCGGGTCACGAAGGAGGAGATGAGGCTGACGAGGCTGGGCGAGATAGCGATCGTCTTCCAGGACCCGGCCACATACCTGAACCCCGTCATCACAATCGGTGATCAGATAACCGAGATTCTGACGAGCGATAAGAAACGGTTCCAGCCCGAACTCGTAGCTGCGGGGCTGAAGGAGTTCGAGGACAGGATACAGGGGAAACCCCTCTCCCCCGCGCTCGAGAAGGAGGGAAGGAGACTCCGCTCATTCGAACCCTCCTCGAGCCTGAGGAGGAGGGAGGTGAAGAGGCTCGCGAAGCTGCTCGCGCTCTCGTACCTGAGAATGGTGAAGCTTCCGGACGCTGAACGGGTCTTGAAG
>VBPQ01000023.1 GCA_005877185.1 Nitrososphaerota archaeon | reverse complement strand
CGGGGCGCTCACGACGTATGCAACGGGAGTCCCCACTCCAGATGGGCTCGCCTTCGATAAGAAGGGTAATCTGTACGTCTGCTCCCCGTTTACGAACTCGATCTGGATCGTCACAATCGCCGGTTCAGCAGCGCCTGTGCCCCTCGATACCTCGAAGGAGAGTTTGAACAACCCATCTAACGTGGCCATTCTAGGACACAAGCTTTACATCTCAAACCTTGCGCTCTTCACCCCTAGCGTTCTCTCCAAGCTTTCGGTGGTAAGGGTGCAGAATCCGGGACCGGACGATAGCTCGTAGTCGGCGGCTAGAGCTACCCGGAAGAGTTTGGTCCTGATTTGGAAACCAGGACTCCCTCCTTGAGCGTGGGTCGTATACCTTCGATGCTTAGGCTAGATCGGAATCTTCATTCCCTTCTCAGGAATCACGCACTTCCTCTTGAAGGAACGGAAGAGCTCGGGATGCTCTGTGTGAATCGGTACGAACTTCTCTGCGCCAACCGTTTGAACGAGGCGCCTGACCCCGTCTAGGGGAGAGTGCCCCGAAGCGTGGATCTGATGATAGCTGAACCCGACGTGGCCGACCCAGTTCTTGATGACATCTTCTTCCCTTTCTCCTTCCTCGTTGAAGGCTTCCGACGAGGAGTGAACGTAGACCCCGCCCTTCTCGGGCTTGATGTCGATGATTTCGGGGAAGTTCCAGATGTCAAGGTGGAGAAAGACTTCGCCCTGCCGGTCGTGGACGTCCGTCGCGGTCATCCCGTGGTCCAGGAAGGGTCTCTCCCACGTGTAGTAGTCTTTGTCGTCGATCTTCCCCGACCCCTTCCTCCTGACGTAGACGAGGACCTCCTTCCCGACTCTCGGGACTTTCAGGTGTTTGTCCTTCTGTAGTTTCTCGAGGAGCGTCGCGGTCTTCATCGAGACGACGAGCTGCCTTTCCGTCTTCTGGGCTGCCTTGTGAAAGGTGTTGACGCGGTCCGTGTCGTTCCCCCTGAAGGAGGAGAACGCGAGCTTCTTGCTCTTGCTGAGGACCTTTACCGTCTCTTGGAGGACCGCCTCCTCGCTCAGGTCCTGCCTCACGTCCTTCGGGGCCACTCTCGTACCCTCGGTGACGAGGAGTGACGGGCTTGCCTTCAGGGCTTCGCTGGCGAAGTCTTCGGTCATCGATCCGAGAGGGCCGTGGAAGCGAAAGTCGCCGGTGTACGCGAGCGCGCCCTCGGAGGTGTACACCACGAACCCGTACGCCCCTGGAATCGAGTGGTCGACGTGAATCGGGACGACCTCAAGAGAACCAATCCTCAACCTGTCGCCAGTCCTGAAGGTCTTGAGGATGTGGTCGTCGAGGGGAGAGTACGTTGACTCGCTGGCGGCCTCGTGAATCAGGGCGGTCGTCTCGCCCGCGTAGACGGGAATCGAGGGGTCGACGAAGCCTATCCTCCCCATGTGGTCCCAGTGGTAGTGGCTGAGGAGTATCGCATCAATCTCGGGCTCGACGTACTTCAGAGACGTGTTCTGAAGCGCCCGCTCGGAATAGAGACCGGGAATCTCCGGGAGGAGGCCGAACTCGAAGAGGTCTCCGGCGCCGTTGACGTGACGAGGCTCGATCCCAGCGTCGAAGTAGTCGGAGCCTTCGTTGAAGCACGTCCCAAAGTCGACGAAGACCTTGGTGTCCTTGTCCTCGAGGAGGAGCTTGTTGCCCCCGATCTCGCCGACGGCGCCATAGCAGGTCAGGCTGGCGGGCAATCTGGGGCGCGCTGTGACGTAAAATTACTTAACGGTTTGCTCGGCGGTAGAGGCTCGTCGAGACGGTCACCCTCCGGTCGGGTGATTGTATCAGTGAGACTAACTCGTTCCGGGGTTGCATGTGAAGGTATAGCCCTGTGAAATCGGGACGGACCCCACGAAACCACCGATAGAACCTGTCACCTGGGCGTTTATGAACGAACCACAGTGAAAGAGAAGGAAGGTCAAGGAGACACTGGCGGTTACCTTGACGCTAGCAGCGCCAAACGCTGAACCCGATGCCGCGGTGTATGGGAAGACAGGTACGAAGAGAAATATCAGGAAGAGGGCGACCACAAGGAGCGCAGCCTTGACCGCAGTGCGCATTCAGCCAAGTGCTTGACGGTCTGCTAATAAGCTCGCTGTGAATGACGGGCTGCTCATCTTCGTGCGTCCAGTCAAGGCGTGACTGCAGAGTTATATCGGGTTCCACAATGGAGAAAGTTCGGTCGAAGATATGAGCTCGGCGGACCACGAGAGCGAGTCAGCGGGCTCTGAACTCTCCAGTAGCAAAACTTCAATCTTCGCGACTGCCTTCCTCATCGTCTTCGTTCTATTGGGCACATCCAGCCTCGAGTTCTACTCTTCCGCCCTCCCCGTGAATCCCAGCGGTTCTCGCCCAGCTTCGTTCTCCACCTCCATCTCGCCTCTAGGCCTCCAGCTGAGCGTATTCCTGAATGCAACGGCAATCAGGCGGTACAGCGCCCTTGGAGTACATATGGAGGTCCTCAACACGCTCGACCGCAACGTCTCTGCCTTCCCCGGCCAACTCAACGCAGACATTTCCGACTGGAATAGCTACGACTTCATCTGCAGCATCAACATTGCGGAATCCCTCCTGGGCTTTGCTTTGATCAAAGGGAACTACTCTCCCGCAAACATCTCGATGGCGGGAAGCCCCCTGCAATTGGCGCCTTTCGTGAGTACCGCTTGCCCCGCCTTCCCCTATCCTCAGGAGACCATCTTCAAGCCTTTGAGCCACATGCTGGCGACACTAGACGGCCCGCGCGCCGGAATCTCGCTAAACGTCACCTCAGAGCAGTGCGTCAGCCTTCCTCCGAGCTTGCATGAGTGCGGGCCCGCCCTTGGTCTCTTCGGTTACTGGAACACACGTGGCTTTCTGAGTCCCGACGCCGCAACATTCCGGTCGCCTTACTTCCAGTACCTCGTGCCGGGGGTATACACTCTCGTCGTCGCAGACGCGTGGGGCCAAGCTCTCTACGCGCATTTCGATGTCCTCTAGACTATTCAACGCAAGCCTCGACCACAGAGAGTGACCCACTCCTTCCAATCGCCTCTTGGCGTTGTATCGTACGTGACCTTCGCTTCGGTAGAAGGATTCGCCCCATTGTTCAGCTTCCCCACATCCGCCACCGTCAGCGGAGGCGTCTTGGCTCTCACCGCGCTACTAGGCCTCATAATCGCGTTCGTCGCCGTTGGATTCACCTGGGTTTTCCATCGCATCAAGACCCTTTACGGCTCGATGTCATCGAGACTACTGGTCAGGTTCGTTATCGGCGGAGTGGTGGTTGGGCTGCTGGCCCTCGCGGTCAGACTCTACTACAGGGAAGCCTAAACGAATGGACCAGGCTACGACCTCATTGAGGGGTCTCTACTGGGCCAGTTTGCCCTGCGGTTCATGCTGGCGATACTCGCTCTGAAAATCATCGCGACGGTCTTCGCCCTTGGCTCCGGCGGCGTCGGGGCATCTTCTTCCCGCAGGTCGTGTTCGGGGCGCTGATCGAATCCGTCTTCTCGCTTCTGGTTCATGGAAATCCCAGCCTCTACGCGAGCTTCGGCATAGCGGCGTTCATGAGCGCTGGGTACAAGACACCGCTCGCCGCTGTCACCTTCGTCGGGGATACTACGGGCAGTGTAAGCTACCTGGTGCCAGCCATGATAGCCTCGGCAATAGCCTACATCATCTCAGGAGAGAGCAGCGTAGCCGCGTGGCAGCGTTGAGAGAGCAGGCTCCAAGCGAGTAGATTTGGAGACCTCGCCCCGAGCGTCATTCTCCGGACTTGGGGGAGGTTAAATCGGTTGTTGGAATGGAAGCAGGTGGTGTGGGGTTACCGTTTTCGATGTTGGAAGATGGTTGGCGGTTACTGGGGCCCCTGTGCGGTGCCCGAAGTGTCGCAGAACACTCAGCGAATGGGCCTCCTACGAAGGCACGGCACCTAATCAAGGAGCCAGCCTGTTCTAGTCATGAGGATCGGTTTGATGAGGACGGCGTACTCCAACTCGGCTCAATTAGAAGGACCCGATGCGCTTGACGTCTCTCTCCCAACAGACCTCGAAGGTGAGGATTGGAAGGATCATCACCGAGACTGGCAGCGGCCGTGGGGACTTCCGCCTTGACCCAGACTGGATGACCCGCGGCTGCGTTATTGTGGGGAAGAGCGGAACGGGCAAGTCGCACGACATCGACCTCCTGGCCGGCCAGGTCAGTCAGTTGGGCCACGCGGTGGTCATCCTCGACAGGACAGGGGAGCATGCCGAAGCGCTTTCCAGACTCTCCTTCGCCCATATCATGAGGCCAGGTCAGGACTTTTCGTTTCAACTTCTCTCTCCCTCCGACCCTACCATCGAATCGACCGACGAAGGAATCGAGGACATCCTCGACACACTTTCGCACTACTTCGCGGTCTCGTTCGGGCAGGGGCCGACGCCGCTTCAGCAGAGAATAATTAGGGAGAACCTGCAGACCCACTTTCGCAACGGCTGGGGCGTCAGCCAAGGGACGTCGGTGGTCGACTTCATTTCATTGGTGAGGCACTACCAGGATTTCAAGAAGAACGTGCACGGCTTCGTGGAGTCGTGCGAGTCGGTCGTCTCAAGGCTGCATCCTCTCTGCGTGGGGAACCTCGGCCGCGTCTTCGACCAGTCGAAGGAGGGGTTCTCCGTGCAGGACCTTTTCGCGCCCGTGCTCTTCGTGATGGACCTGTCGAGTCTCAAGTACGAGCCGGCGAAGAACCTGCTAAGCCAGATTCTCCTCAAGCAGCTGTTCCAAGAAGCGCGGAGGCTCGGACGCGTCGACGGGCTGAGACAGCTTGTTGTGGTGGACGAGGCCCACAACATCGCCCCGCGGGACCCGGAGTACCAGAGCTTCCTCGAGATGATCGCGATAGAGAACCGGAAGTACGGGCAGGGGCTACTAGTCGCGACGACGAGCCCCAGTCAGCTTTCGGAGGCGCTGCTGAGGAATGCGTCCATTCGATTCTGTCATCTTCTGGACGACGGGAAGGACATCGACCTGATGCTGAGGTTCATGGTGAACAGGCTTGAGATTGACCGGTATCTAGCTGACGTCAGGATGCTCGGCCTCGGCGAGGCGCTGGTTCAGGTCTCGGCCCCGAAGTCTATACCCCCGACGAAGGTTGCTGTAGACTTCAAGTAGATGGAGACGGACGCCTCGTGACATCCTCACACGTTCGGCACCAATTTGATGGAATTAAGGGCAAATACCAGTTACGAGGTCTGGACCGTGTACGTGTCTCCACCAAACAGGGAGAGGATACTCGACGAAACGAGCGTGCTCCCGTCTGCTCCCTGCACGACGATCCTGGCCGAGAGAGGGTAGGTGTACCTTGCGATGTCCAGTACAGCGACGCCATTGGAGACTCGCGAACTAACCAGCATGTTCCCGGATTGGTCGACAAGTTGAACGGTTGCGGCACTGCTTGGCAGGTTCGTTACTGCAAGGCTTGTCGTTGTGGTCGCGTAGAAGTTCGTGAAAGTACCGAAGAGTTCCTGCCCCGCGTACGAGCTCTGCACTTCAAGGTAGATTTGGAATGGTCTGGTGTACCCCAGGTTCGAGGTGCTGTTCGAGTACGCAAGCGTGTTGTCCACGTAAACCGCCAGGTAGTTGCTTCCGTCCGTCACGATTGTGCAGCTCCTGGTGAGGGCCTGGTTGGCGGAAAAATCGGTCCAGTAGCTATGGTAGGTCTTCGCGAAGTTGACGTTATCGCTCTTTGCGGCCGCGACCGTCCAATACGTTCCGGACGCGCCCGTTGATTCGCCGCAGAAGACGTAGCTTATGAAACCGTTCCCAGTCTGAACGTAAATTCCAGTGTTGTAGAAGCCACTCGGTATGCTGCGCGCAGGGGCGCTTATCGCAGCGTGGAAGACCTGCCCCGTGTTGAAGTTCTTTTGCGCGAAGAATCCAGCATACGTGTCCTGCGCTGCGGCCTGGACGCCGATGTGGAAACCCTGCTGGTCTTCGTAGAAGTCGTACGGTGCATGCTCAACGAAGGCGCTTCCGTTGTAGTAGTACCGGTTCTGTGCTCGAAGCTGCTGCTGTGACATGGTGACGTTGTTCAGCGGATCGAGGAAGAGCAACCCGCTGCTTTGTTTCACGATCGTCGTGGTTGTTGTTGTTGTGGTCGTCGTCGTCGAGGTGGTTGTTACGGTGGTGGTGGCTGTTGAGGTGGTTGTGGTGGTGGTTGTGGTCGTCGAAGAAACTGCATTGACAGTGATAAACACGTTGGCGCTACCTGTCAGAAGTCCGGTCAAGTCTGCAGCCGTGAACTGAAACGAATCCTGCCCAAAGAAGTTCTGGTTGGGATTGTAAGTTATCGTGTTGTCGGGGTTGATTCTGGCTGTCCCCTGGGATGGCTGAGTGACAGACTGTACATGGAGGCCACCCAACTGAGCAATCCCGTTGAGGATAAGCTGGCAGTTAGCCAGGACGTCCACCGTCACCGGAGCATTCTCGTCGGTCTGTGTGTAGACGTCATGACACGTGACGAGGTCCCCAAAGAGGTCTGGCTGAGGGAGCGCTCCTCGAACTGACGCCGAGGAACTGGCCTGCCAAGCTCGAGCTGCTGGCAAGCCTGTCAGAAAAAGCAGCAACAGGACTGTGAGAAACATCCGTACGAAGGTTTCGCCGCCTCCCGCTGCCCTCATCCTCCTCTGTTTTCTGGTCAAAATTTAAATGAGTATCCACTAAAATTTCCGTATCTAGTCGCAAGTGGTTTTTACCAGATAGTTTCTCTGTAGGCAGGTTATCGAAGCAATCACCAGTGCATCCGAATGTGCATCCGAGGATGACCTAGCCTCAAGAATGATTTGTGGAGATTGGTCCGTCCAGGGCACACGTTGTGGCTCGGTCGGCCAGCCCGCCCCCCGCCCAATCAGCTGACTCATGCGCAGTTGTTTGTGCAGGAGTACCACGCGGCCAGGTTCGCTCCCACCATCGCTGCCCTTGGCCTTACCGTGCTGCCGTCTCCCCAGTATTGAAACACCACATTGTGCAAGGAGCCATGACAGCTGTTGCAATCATCGGGGTAGACGTAGTACGTGGCGCTCGGACTTAGACCCGTGAACGTGTAGCCGTCCTCGTTGGCAAACCCGCTCTGGACGATGTTTACGCAGGAAGCATCGGCACACAGTACGAAGTACATCGTCGTCCCGGGGCCGGTGCAAGTGGTGTTACAAGGTGCTGTGGGGTTGGTGCACGTCGTCGCGAAGCACGGGTCCCAGTAGGACGCATAAATCCGGTGTGCGGAGACTGTTATTCCTGTAGACGTCCCCGTCGAAGAAGTTGTGGTGGCCGTTGTCGTCGTAGATGTGGTCGTGGTGCTTGAAGTGGTCGTGGTAGCGCCTGCAGCGTTGTAGACGTCCCCTCCCCAAATTGCGACTAGACTTGGGGTGGATGCAACCAGGTTGCTGGTGGAGTCGTAGGCCTGTATGTTCGCTGTTAGAGGGAGAAGGTACTTCCCGACCGGGATGATGGCCGTGCCACTCGACGCGACGGCAGCGCTCGCAAGTACATTGTTCAAGGAGTCCACGATCTTCACAGTTCCACCGGCGGGTGCGTTGGTCACGGTTACATTCTCGTTCAAGGTCGCATAGTACGACACGTAGTTGCCAAACCGCATCGCACTGGCTGAGTTCGTCTGGACCTCGAGATATGCGTTGAATGGTGGTGGCATGAGCAGCATGAGGCTGTTGCTCTGGTAGACGACGTTCCCTCCGAGGTAAACCTTCAGATAGTGATTACCGTCCGTTATTATGGTGCAGTCCTGGGTGAGAGGGAGAGCGTTGGGCGTTGACGCCCAAAGGGTTGTGACCATGAGGGCTGCCAGGGAGGGACCAGTCGCTTGAACGACCCCCCAGTAGTATCCCGAGGAGCCCACGACGCCAACGCACGCTACGTAGTTGATGAGGAGACCGCTAGATGTCTGAACGTACAAGCCCGTGTTGAACACGTTATCTGGGATCATCGCATAAGGAAGCCTCAGGACCGCATGGAAGAGCATCGCATTCGTGTTGGGCGATTTGGCGAACCATCCAGCCCAGCTACCGCCGATAGACGATCTCACTCCGAGGTACAGTCCACTTGCGTTTTCGCTTGTTGATGACCCACCCGCGGGGGCGTTGCCAGCAATTGTCCAGCTGGCCGTGTTTCCCGTGGTTAGCGAGTCGGAAGCGACCAGACCCGAGCTGGTTTGGGTAATCGTGGCTGTTGCAGCGTTGACTCCGATTATAGGGAGACCCCTCGCCAATACCAGTGCCAGGATTATCATCGCCGTAGGGGCTGCCATGTTCCGCCATTTCTTAAAGACAGTGACGGTTTATTTGGGTACCCAGTGAATTAACTGGAAGACCATTAGATTGTCCAATGTACTGTAAACACTTCTAGAACAAAAGTTATACCTGGTGGTCAAATAGTTCGGGTCCGACGGGGCCCCCTCCGACTGGCTTGACGGATCTCCGCCATTCCATTGCCTGAACACTTTGTGGCTAGTCGTATTTTCGTTAAGGGTTGTGAGAGGCTTGGACTTAACAGATTGACAGGTATCTCGCGGACGTCAGGATGCTCGGCTCGGCGAAGTATTGATCCGGGTCTCGACAGGGCACCATTGCAGGTGAAGATAGCCAAAGGCCAGGCCCGCAGAACCCCATTCTGCCAGATTAATCCAAGGATGAACAATGGTTTCAGAATGAAACTTTTACCAAAAAGCCCGAGGAAGAGGAGAATTATTCCGAAAGCCGACAGGAGAAATACGAAATCGTAGGCCGTGTTATAACTCTCGACGCACTGTGTGCCGCCTGATATAGGGGAGCAGCTGAGAAATTCGAATGGGGAGAGCCTCGGAAGCAGAAGCATTAGGGTTACGATATCACTTAGAACAAGAAAGGTTCCGGCTGCGGCAAGTTTGACAGACTTGATCAAACTGATGCGGTCGATGAGTCGGGTCCGATATAATCCTAATCTGAAGAACGTTCTTGGCATAGATCGCTGGCGGCGATCAGTAGACCACATAGATTTCTTGGTCTTAACAGGCCTTCATCAAGGCCTAGTCTCCCAGACCGAAATGTCAAATCTCACCCGAGTTGACGTGGCTGTGGCGAACGGATGAAGGCCCTTCGGAGGGAGTGGTCGAGTCAGAGACACCCCTGGGGGTGAAGCGCCGTGGAGATTCGTCAAAAGGAGACTCATTTTTCTAGAGTAGGGGAGGTTAAATCGGTAGTTGGAATGAAAGCAGGGTGCGGGGTACCGTTTACAAACCAGTCTCTTCTAAATGCGGAATCAGGATTGCTGAGGACGGCATATCCCGATTCGGCTCCATGACGAGGACCTGATGC
>VBPQ01000022.1 GCA_005877185.1 Nitrososphaerota archaeon | reverse complement strand
TGAGCAAGAGGAGGGGGGAGAAGGTCGCCATCGTAGCGGCTGCGAGGAAGCTGATGCGGGCGATCTACATCATGCTGAAGGAGGAACAAGCCTTCAGGCTGGATGGCTGACAGCCAGAGTCCCTTTGGTTCTTGCGCCCTAGAGCGCGAATTTAAGGTTGGGCCACAGGCTTTCGCGAAAGCCACAGTGCTCCATCGAGAGCGAATGGGAGAGTGCCCATCCAGCAAAGCTAATAGGACTCGGTCACAGCGACATGGGAGCCCCAACGCGATTTATCCCACGGCTGAAGCCCGTGGGCTTTCTCGCCACATGCGGTAATTCATGGCTCTGGTCGACTGTAAACGAGGAAGATCAACAAAGGTTTATGTCAATCTGGGAAACTCAAGTGTCCAATACATATGGAAGCCGCCCGAGGCGCATCCGGTGGCCCAGGGTCTGCCCAGTCGGCACAAATGACCGGCGAGGCTGCGAAGCTCGTCGGACGCTCGATTAGGAGAGTAGAAGACAGAAGGTTTCTGACAGGAGGCGACAGGTATCTCGATTCGGTAAATCCACCTGGGACGGTATATGCAGGCTTTGTTAGAAGTCCCTACGCCCACGCCAAGATAATCCGTATCGAGGTGAGCAAGATCGCAGAGAACCCAGACGTCGTGGCCATACTGACCCCAGAGGAGGTGCGCAGTCATTCAGACCCCATACCACTTCTCTGGAAAGTCCCGAATGCCCTGACGCACGAGCACTACGCACTGGCTCAAGAGAAGGTGAAGCACGTCGGAGACCCAGTTCTCGCCGTCGCTGTGAGGGAGAGGGAGTACCTTGAGGACATCATAGAGCAGGTGGAGGTTGAGTACGAGCCCATCGAGCCTGTGCTCGACCCGCTCACAGCGGATAAGGGTCCCGTGATCCATGAGGACCTTGGGTCGAACAAGTGTTTTCAGGTCAGCATCTCCAATGGCCATCCATCAGCAGCGATGAAGGATTCCTACACAACGGTATCGGGTAACTTCAAGATTGCGAGAGTCGCCGCGAGCCCGATGGAGACAAGAGGTGTGATAGCGGACCCAAATGGTCTCCACGGCATGTTCACGATATACTCTTCGACGCAATGGCCGCACATACTGAGGACTTGCCTGGCCCGAAGTATAAGGTTGCCCGAGAATCGCATCCGAGTAATTGCCCCAGACGTCGGCGGGGGGTTCGGAGTCAAGGGAGAAGTCTACGCGGAGGAGATAGCCGTGCCGCTCTTGGCCCTGAAGTGCGACCTGCCCGTGAAATGGGTGGAGTCGAGAAGGGAGAGTTTCCTCGCGACGGCCCAGTCTCGGGCGCAGCTGATAGACGCCAGAGCCTCTTTTGCGCGGGACGGCAAGATAACGGCTCTCGAGGTCAAGATAAACTGCGACCTGGGGGCGTACCTCCATACACTCTCCCTTGGTACTCCCATGATAACGTCCATCTCCCTGACCGTTCCGTACCATCTGCCAGAATTCTCGGTAACGACCGAAGCGGTATACACGAATAAGGTGGGATTGACGGCGTATCGCGGTTTCGGTCAACCCGAAGCCGCGTTCGTGGTTGAAAGGTTGATGTCAGCGGCCGCTGCGAAGCTGAACATGGACCAGGCAGAGATGAGGCTCCGGAATCTGGTGCAACCGGCGGAGATGCCGTACAAGCTTGCGGGGGGTGGCATCTATGACTCCGGGGACTATCCCTCGTGTCTCCGGAAGTTGTTGTTGTTTTCAGGCTACAAAAACATGATCGCCGAACGAGACGAAGCGAGAAGGCATGGAAAGCTTAGGGGAGTCGGTGTTTCGATGTACACCGAAACCACGGGCTTTGCACCGGGATTCGTCTTTGCACTTCTGGGGGTGCAGTTCGGCGGGTATGAGAGTGCTAAGCTGACGATCGACCCCCAGGGGAAACTGCACGCGACGACTGGGGCATTCCCCCACGGACAAGGCTTCGAGACGACGCTCTCGCAAATCTGTGCAGACGAGCTTGGGTTAAGGATGGAGGACATCTATGTCACACATGGCGACACCCAGGTCTCGCCTTACGGTCAGGGAACATTCGGGAGCCGGACCGCGGCCGTTGCCGGGAGCGCTGCCCTAATGGCGGCGCGCCAACTCGCACAGAAGATTCTCGCGGTTGGTGCCCGCCAGATAGGAATCGATAATCCCGAAGACCTGTATCTTTCCGACGGTTTCGTTCGGTCTCGTTCGCACCCTGAAAAGCGGGTTTCGATAGCCGAAGTGGCGTCAGCTTCCTACACGGCCCATAACCTGCCGCAGGGGGTCGAGCCGGGCCTTGAGAGCGCCATCAACTTCAACCCAGTCGGCCTTGCGACTTCGTATGCGGCACACGCCTGTGAGGTTGAGGTGGATCCCGATACGGGAAGTACGACGATTCTCGGACATTATTGTGTTCACGACTGCGGTAGGCAGATCAACCCGATGATCGTTGAGGGGCAGATCCACGGTGGCATTGCCCAGGCCATCGGAGCCTGCTTTCTTGAAGAAATCAACTACGATGAAAACGGTCAGCTGCTGACCGGCTCTTTTCTGGACTATCTAACCCCGACCGCACAGTTCATGCCTCACAAACTGATGGTGGAATCGATGGAGACCCCGACTCCAATTAATCCGTTGGGCGCAAAGGGCGTCGGAGAGAGCGGAACAATAATTGCTCCCCCCGCCATAGCAAACGCCGTCTCCGATGCGCTGGGAGTTGACGCGAACGAAATTCCTCTAACGCCCGAACGGGTTTGGAGACTAATCAAGCAGAGGGGCCGGACCCGGTCTGAGCCGTCGACCGACTGAGTGAGTTCAGGCTTATATAGAGTGGATTCGGAATTGGCCGAAGCGGATGAGCCCGACGCGTCGCCGCGGTGAAAGGGCAGTTTCTACGATTGTGGCCGCTGTTATCGTCGTCGTGATCATCGCGGCAGCGGCGGCGTCGTACTTCTTCCTGGCCCCGACCTCGCAGGGGATTCAAACGACCACTCCCCCGAAAACCGTCGAGATTGTTTTCGGGGCGACGCTTTCAATGACGGGCCAGTTGCAGGCTTTTGGGCAGGAGCAGAACTGGACACTGTCATACGCAGTTCAGTCGATCAACGACCTTGGAGGGATTCCGCTGAGCGACGGGACTAGAGGGATTGTCAAGCTGGTTGTTCTGGACGACAAGACTGACCCGAGCGTAGCCCAATCCAATTTGCAGACTCTCGTCTCTCAGTACCATGCGAATGTGATCATGGGTGAGCTCGGGGGAGTTCAGGATTCGGTGGCTCAGCAGTTCGCCTCGAGAAATCAAATTCCGTACATCGGACCCGTGTACACCTCAGTCGCAAAGAGTTGCGCGGATTGTTCCAACGCCTGGATATTCTCCCCATTCCATAATGAGACTAACGAGGCACACATCTTCTTCAACTGGTTCCGGACTGTGGACCCGTCTACTCCGTCTCACAACGTGACTGTGGCCTTCTTTGGTGAGGGTGATCCGGCGGCACAGGCGAATAACCTTGGGGGTGAAGCCTACGCGAGAACCCTCGGATACGCCGTCTGCACTTGCTCGGACCTGACATTCACGCCGGGCAGCACCTCCGAGATGACGAGCTTCATATCGGCTGCAAAGAGCGCGGGTGCTGAAGCCATTTACGGACTTCCCATTCCGCCCGACGCAGTCCTGATGGTGAACACGGCCCACCAGCTAAACTATGCGCCAAAGGCGTGGCTCCTCACACGAGGAACCGCCGTCGCGCCGTTCGCGATCCCCGCTCTCGGGGGTGCTGGAAATCTCTCCGTGGGAGTGATGTCCGCCTTCCCGTGGCAGCCCAGTGTCCCATACGTAGGAAAGCTCCTGGGCAAGAACGTGAGCAATTCTGAAATCGTCGGCAAGTATGAAGCAAAGTGGCAGCATCCACCCACCCTCGAAGGCGTCTACTTCACCGAGGCGTTGATAGCCGCAGACGCGATTCAGAAGGCGGGGTCGGTCAATAGCGTGGCGATAAGAGGCGCCCTGCTTTCTACGACCTTCCAGACCCCGATGGGGGATGTCTCCTTCACCTCCGGAGGCCAATGGATTCAGTCTGGAAAGTTCATGCTGATGATGCAGTGGCAGAATGCCGTGATCAATGGCCAGACGCTGCAGGTGCTGCAGGTGCTCGAGCCGACGAGCGTTGCGACGACTAATTACATACTCTATCCGTTCAGCTGGGCGAAGGCGCAGCCTCAACCATGGCCGCCCGTTGCCTACTAGCCGTCGCTCTATCTTTGACCGGAATCTGACTCGTGCGTTTTCGCAGCTCGTGTAGAGAAGAGACAAGGCCCCGCGGCAAGAGCACGGCTACGCCAATAATCATCAAGGAGAGTATGAAGGTGTCAACGGTGCTTCCGGGGAATTGACTCGTGACGTAGTAGTTTATCAAACTGAAGACGACCGCCCCCAGCACCGGACCCTCGAATGTTCCGATTCCGCCGATGATAACCATGAATATCGGGAAGAGAGAAAAGCTGAGATTTTGGAAGAGGGTTGTGTTGATCGTCCCAATGATCTGGAGATAATAGGCCCCCGCCGCGGACGCGATGAATCCGCTCGCGAGGACCGCTATCGATTTGTAAAGCAGAACGTTGATCCCAAGACTGGACGAAGCCAATTCGTCGTCCCCCAAGGCTCTCAAGGCGAATCCTACCCTCGACCGCATCAGAAAGTATGCGCCGAATATCGTGATTCCAGCGAGGGCCAAACCCGAGTAGTAGAGCCCCATCGGTGTGAGAATCACGGTCTGAGGAACCGTGAAATCCGCTCTGTTGCCAAGAAATTCAACCATCGGCTTAACCACGAGTGGGACGACGAGGGTGGCAATCGCGAAGTAGAAGCTCTTGAGTCTAAACGTTGGTATCAGTGCGACTCCGAGAATCGCCCCAGCAAACCCAGCCAAGAGCAATGATATGATGAACGGGAACCCGTCGAAGAGGGCGAGCGCTCCCACAACCCCGCCGAGGGCGAAGAAAGCAGAGATCCCCAGATTGAGAAGCCCGGCGTACCCGCCCACTAGGTTCCAACTCTCGGCCAACGAAATCCACATGAAGTAGACGGCGTACACAGACAGGACCCTTGAACCCTCCGTGGAGAGGGTGAGTGGATACACCGCCGCGAAGAAAAGTGAGATTAGCAGCGTGATTCGGGAGGCATTTCTCATGCCGAGCGCGAACTTCCATCCCCGACTCCTATCGGCCACCTTAGGATCAGTCACCCTCCTCCGCTTCACTCAGCGGCACTGTGTCCAAAGAGCCCTCTTGGTCTGACCATGAGAATGACAATGAAGATTAGAAACGTCAGAAGTGGCGCGAGGTCTGCGTGAAACTGAAACTGTGAGGGCAGCGTGAGGGCGATGAGGCTCGAGACGCTCATGGTGACCCCGACAAGAAATCCGGCCGCAAGGGTTCCAAGTATGCTCCCAACGCCACCTAGAATTACTACGACGAGTATCACCGGAAGCAACACTTCATCCCCCGCTGTTGCCGTTACGGAGTTCGTGAATGCAAAGAGCCCCCCCGCAAGCCCAGCGAGGGCCGAACCCGTGATGAACGAGAGGAGCCTGACCGCCTTCGTGTTTATGCCCGAGAACTCAGCTGCCTCCCAGTCCTGCGACGTTGCGCGAATCGCTCTGCCGCGATAGGTCCTGGAAAGGAAGAGTTGGAGAATAGGAAGCACCACAACAGCCATGACGAAGGCCAAAGCCTGAGCCTCTTGCAGGAAGATCGGGCCTATCTGGAATGCGTTACTCGAGTAGCTCTGATGCTGAGCCTGCGCCCCAATACCGTGCGACGGGTCCAGCGCCGGAAAGGGACCGATGCCGTTTGAGGCCAGGTACTCTAAGAGTATCGAAAGACCGAAGGTGGCGAGGAGAGGGGCTTCGAACCCTGTCCTCTCAATCCTGTAGATAATAAGAAGGTAAACGGAGCCGCCCAAGAGGGCCAGCATCAAGAAGTCCGGGAATATCGAGAACAGGGGGTCAATGTGGAGGGCGGGTGTAACCAAAATCGAGAACTGAATCGTGGCGAATGCTGCGAGGATGATGAATGCCCCGTGGGCCACATTCAGGACCTTCTGGACGCCAAATATGAGAGAAAACCCGGCAGCGGAGAGGGCGAAGAATCCTCCCTGCAACAACCCATTCACGAGTGCCTGAACAAATTCTAACGTGCCCAGGGCCAAGTTCAGGTCCCGACTCCCAGATAGGCTAATCTTACCATGGGGTCGTGCAACAGCTCATCGCTCAATCCGCTGCCAGCCACCCTGCCGTTCTCGAGCACGTAGGTTCTATCGGAGATTTCCATCGCTCGCTCCGAGCTTTGCTCCGCCAGTAAAACAGCGACTCCTTCTCTGTTTATCTTTTCGATGGCGCCAATGACCTTCTCGAACGCAATTGGTGAGAGGCCGAGGGAGGGCTCATCGAGGAGCAGCATCTTGGGCTTCGCCATCAGCGCCCTGCCAATCGCGACCATCTGCTGCTCACCACCTGAGAGTGTCATGACCAGCTGGAACCTTCGCTCTTCCAGAACCGGGAACAAGTCCTGAACAAACTTCAACCGTTCATTGACTTCGGGACATCTTCTTGGCGCACCCATCCGGAGGTTCTCTCTTACAGTCATTTCTGGGAAGAGCCTTCGTCCCTCGGGAACATACGCGATGCCCATTGCTACCAATGTGTGGGGAGCCACCCCATTGACTCTGGTTCCTTCGAAGACTATCTCTCCTCCCTGAGTCCTCACCAGGCCCATGATCGACTTGAGCAGAGTCGACTTCCCAGCCCCATTCGCGCCGATGATTGAGACAATCTCTCCGGCTTCCGCGCTCATCGATACGTCCCACAATACCCTCAGGTTACCGTAAGAGGCCGAGACCGAGTCAACTGATAACAAAGGCCTTCGAAGCCACCACAGCTCTATTGAGGGGCTGAGGAAGAGGTTGTTGTGCTTTCTCCGTCGTCGTCGTCGTTACCTCGTCTTCCCATGTATGCAGCGACCACTCTCTCATCTCTCATGACTTCTGACGGGCTACCCTCGACAAGCTTCTCTCCCCCGTTCATCACGACGATTCTGTTGCAGAGTCTCACTATCGCTTTCATCACGTGCTCAATTACGATTAGCGCCATTCCCCGCTCGGGCTGTATTCTTCTGAGAAGGTCGACCATGGCGTTCATCTCCGAATGATTCAACCCAGCCACGACCTCGTCCAGCATCAAGAGTTTTGGAGAGGTGGCAAGCGCCCTCGCGAGCTCCAGCCTCTTCTGTTCCGCGAGGGTGAGGTGACCAGCGCGAACCTCGGCTTTATCCAGAAGCGAAACCAATTCAAGGATTTCAAGTGCTTTCTGGGTAGCTCGCCTCGGCGCGATAATGCCGCTTCTTCCGAACAGCAGTCCGGCCATGACGTTCTCCCTTGCGCTCATCCTGGCGAATGGTCTCACGGTCTGAAAGGTTCTGGCAATCCCAAGCGACGAAACTTCGTGCGGCTTCAGACCCGATATGACTTTCCCATTGAACCTGATGCTTCCTGCTTCCGGCCTGTAGACGCCGGATATCAGGTTGAACACTGTCGTCTTGCCCGCCCCGTTGGGCCCGATTAAGCCGAGAATCTCCCCCTCGCCTATCGAAAAGGAAAGGTTCTTCACGGCCACCAATCCACCGAACGACTTCGTAATCCCGTCCAGTTCAAGAAGGGCGTCCAAGTTGGACTGAAAGTGCGTGGAAGGCCTTTAAGCTTTCAGCCGAGAGTCTTGAGGTATTAGGTGATGAATGAAAAATCGTCTTGATCTGATTCTCACGAATCGCACGCACTTAATCTGCAGTCACGCTCTTGCGTTTCTTGATTCGCAAATTCCTAGGTGAGCGCCTTCGTTCGTCGAGTTGCGGGCCTACCTTTTCAGATACTCGAATAGCTGGATTTCGGCGGGCTCCCAGTCAACAAGTTTCCCCTTGTTGTACTCATCGTAGGCTGAGAGGTCGAGCAGGCCGTGTCCGCAGTTGTTGAATGCGATGACCTTCTTCTCCCCCGTCTTCCTGCATCTTATGGCCTCATCTATGGCGTACCTCAAACCGTGTGCGGATTCTGGTGCCGCGATGACCCCCTCCGTCTGGGCAAAGATCTTTGCCGCCTCGAACACCTTCGTCTGAGGGAAGGCAACGGATTTCACGACTCCCAAATGGATCAGAAGCGAGAGGCTGGGGGCTTTCCCATGAAACCTCAGTCCGCCGGCGTGAATCGGGGGATTTGGAGTGCTGTGTCCAATCGAATACATCTTCACCAGTGGGGTGTGTTCGGCCGCATCCGCGTAATCATAGGTGAATTTTCCCCGAGTTGTTGACGGAACGGCTGTGGGCTCGCATGCCACGAATTCCGTTTCTAGTCTC
>VBPQ01000232.1:222-2390 GCA_005877185.1 Nitrososphaerota archaeon | reverse complement strand
GTGAGATCGTTTCAGAGTTGGCAATCAGAGGGTCCACGGGGCAGGATATCTCTCTCTTCTCTCTCGGGCGCCTTGGGATAGCACAAAGGGACGGGGGATTTAGGCGACCTTCAGTCCTAGGTACATCCTCGCGAGCTCCTGATGAGAGAGGAGCTCCTTAGAGCTTCCTTCGAAGACCTTCTTCCCGCCGACCAGCAAGTAGGCTCTGTCTCCGATCTCGAGGGCCCTTCTCGCGTTCTGTTCCACGAGGACAACGGCTAGCCCCAGGTCGCTCGCGAAGGACTTTATGGTCTCCAGTACCTCGGTGGCGATCTTCGGCGCAAGGTTTGCGGTGGGTTCGTCGAACATTATGGCCTTGGGCTTTCTTATCATGGCCATCGTCATCGCGACCATCTGCCTCTCCCCCCCGCTGAGGTTGACGACCTTCGTGCCCATGTACTCTATCAACCGGGGAAATATTTCCAGGGCCTCTCGAAGTCTCGTCTCGTAGTCTTCTCTGCTCACAGTGTAACCAGCCATCTTGAAATTTTCGGCTACCTTAAGCTGGGTGAACGAGCTCTCGGTCTGTGGAAGATAGGCGAGCCCGAGCCGCGCTATCTCGTGCGGGGGCAATCCAGAGATTACCCGCGAGTCGAAGACTATCCTTCCCTGGTAGAGGGTCGTCAGCCCTGATATCGTCTTGAGAAGCGTGCTCTTCCCAGACCCGTTCGGTCCCACAATCACGGTAACCTCTCTGGGGTGGGCCTCGACCGAGATGTCGGAGAGAATCTGTAGCTTTCCGTATCCCGCCGAGACCTGCTCGACCGAGAGCACTTCATCCACCCAGATAAGCTTCTACGACCCTCGTGTCACTGAGAACGTTGTTTGCATCTCCGGAGGTGAGAACCTTTCCGTAAGCCATCGCGATTACGCGGTCGACGTATCCCAGCGCTACCTCCAGCCTGTGCTCGACGATGAAAAAGGTGAGGCCGAGCTCGTCCCTTAGCTTCAAGAGCTTCGAGAAAATCTCGTGGGCGAGGGTGGGATTGACGCCCGAGATTGGTTCGTCCAGTAGAAGGACTCGGGCGTCGGCCATCAAGGCCCTCCCGATCTCGAGCAGCTTCATCTGACCACCGCTGAGGTTTGTCGCGGGCTTATCCCAGACACGCGAGAGCCCGACCAACTCGAGGATGCGAAATGCCTTCTCCGCTGCCTCTGTCTCCTCCTTCAACCAGGCGCGCTTGAGCAATGACCCCAAGAATCCCTCCCCAGGATTCCGTCTAGCAGCGGTCAGAAGGTTCTCGAGGACGGTCAGCTTCCAGAAGAGCGTCGGTATCTGGAAAGTCCTCGCCAGCCCGAGAGCATAAAGCTTGTACGGAGGAAGGCCGGTGATTTCCCTCCCCTCAAAAAAGACGTCCCCGGCGTCGGGGGTGTAGAAACCGCTCATCACGTTAATCAGGGTCGTCTTGCCTGAACCGTTAGGCCCAATGAGGATGGTGACCTTCTTCTCCTCGACGTCAAGGGTTACCCCGTCTAGTGCTTTGAGGCTGCCGAACGATTTGGCGACGTCACGTACTTCGAGCAACTGCGCCATTAGTTACCACAAAAAAGAGAGTTGGGGGACTTGCTATGGCGGGCTGGTCCAGGTCACCGAGTCGGTGTTGTAGTCCCAGGTTCCCGCGAGAACCCAGTTATACGTGCCGCCTGTCACTGCCACAACCTTCCAGATCTGGTACGAGCCTGGGATTCTGTCGTTCCCTTGAATCCCTTCCCAACCTGTGAGCCCGTAGAAGTTATTTGCGACTGTAGGGAAGATCGCATGAATCGCCGTTCCGTCGTTCTTCCCTGCTGAAAGAATCGAGAGTGCTGCGAGCCAGACGTCGTCGTAGCCCTCGAAGGTGTAGAATGCACCTCCGCCCAGAATGGCTGCGCCCGCGGCGGTGCCTTTGATCTTGGTGTAGAAGTCGAGCGTCTTGCTATTGTTGACGACATTGAAGAGGGTCGAAGGAAGCCTCACCTGTGACACCACAGGACCAGTGGTCGAATTAGTCAGCAGTGAGTTTTGAGCCTCACCGTCTGTCCCGAACCATGGAAGCGTGGTGCTGAGCAACGACGGGTTGCTCGACTTGGCTTGTAGCAGCAAGGTGCCGAGCTCCTGGAAGGAGACCGCGAATATAGCCACGTGGGCC
>VBPQ01000232.1:0-200 GCA_005877185.1 Nitrososphaerota archaeon | reverse complement strand
GTGATAAGGGTGCTGAAGTCTTTGACGAGAGGATCATACTTGTAAGGACCCTTGATTATCACGCTACTACTGTCCTTCGTGAGCCAGATCTTCGTAGCGTTCGCGAGTCCGTTTCCGTACGTGTCGTCTCTGTTGATGAGTATCACGCCCTTGGCTCCCCTTTCTAACAAGATTCTAGCTGCTGCCTGCCCCTGTGCAGC
>VBPQ01000231.1:1271-3318 GCA_005877185.1 Nitrososphaerota archaeon | reverse complement strand
TGCGCCTGCAGTCCTCGACAGCAAGCGCATTCACGTGGGTTCGAATCACGCACCGATGCAGAACGGATCGATGCGGGCGAGTATCCCACCCTCACCTCTGGCAGCGACAAGCCGAATCAGATGGCTAGGTTCCTTTGCTTACGCAAAATGGAGAAGCCGATGGTCTCCGCGAACTTAGTGGTGTCTTGGCGGCAAATATAGATGTGGGCACGCGGCCTATTGATTCGATAGAACTTTCCCTTTATCATGATGGAGCCTCCAGGCGGAGGTCCCCTTATGTGGGGTCCAGTCGATCGTATCGCAAATGTTTTCTGCAGCAACAATCTAACATACCTTAGAAGCTGCAAGTCACCATTGTACGCAGTCACATATCCTCTGCTTGAGCTTCCTTCGCCATCGAAGAACCCGCGCAAGAACGCTCCTGTGCAGCTCTTGCAATGTTCTATAAATGGTCTGAAGTGATTCGTATACCCTCTTAGGAACTCGTAGAGCATTATACTGTTTACCTCAGCTGCTCGCATTTTTCTCTTCGAATACCACCACAATTTCACAGGTTTCGAGCGCAGCACAACCGAGGCGCATCTTGCGAATTCCTCCGACGTCCTTGTCTGTTACGCGCAACCTAATCATGTAATTGTGATGCCAATTCTTACTTTGAGCAGCATCTCCTGCCCTTGCCCCCATTACGTACGCTAACTCTGGAATGGCCTTCGGCTCGAACCGATAGACGCGACCGTACGTACTTGAAAGACCTCTTACCCAAGAACTAACCTGACTGGGATCTAACTTGCTGCCAAAAGATCGCCCCAGCTCTCTTGCGATCTGACTGTGGTTCAGCCCGGTTTTCGAGAGCTCAATAGCTTTGGAGTATAGCTTGACTCGTTCCTAGAAAGAACGGATTATGATGCCTGATGTGGGTCTTCTCGATACCACAAAAGGGAAAGTGGTCCACGAATATAACCACCTATCACCTTGCGAACAAAGGTGCCATTGGCCTCTTTCGTAAGGAGGCCATAACAGCCTTCAGGTAACATATGACGCGAGAGTTTGTGCAATCGCACTTTACAAAGCTATCAGTGATACTAGGAAGAGGGGAATGAAGACTAGGGATATGGTATTCAGTAGCTTGATCAAGATGTGAAGCGACGGTCCAGCCGTATCCTTCCACGGGTCTCCCACGGTGTCCCCCACGACAGTCGCGGCGTGGGTGAGCGTCCCCTTCCCGCCGAGCTTCCCTCCCTCGACGTACTTCTTCGCGTTGTCGAGGGCGGCGCCTCCCCACATCATCATGATCGCGAGAGGGATCGCCGAAACGGTGGCACCGATGACCAGCGCGCCGACGGCGGTCCAGCCTAGGATGATCCCGATGGCGAGAGGTGTCACGACGGCTATCAGCCCGGGTGCGACCATGAGCCTCAGGGCGGCCTTCGTGGAGATATCCACAGCGATTGCATAATCCGGCTTGCCAGTTCCCTCTCTGAGCCCAGGGATCTCCCGGAACTGCCTTCTCACTTCCTCAACCATTTTGTAGGCGCCGTTCCCGACGGCACTTATCGCCGTTCCAGAGAAGACGAAAGGGAGCATCGCCCCGACGAGTGCGCCTATCACGACAGCAGGTTGGTTCAAAGCGAGTTTTGTGCCCAAGGATGTAAGCTCGCTCGCGAGGAGCGAAGCCTGCCCCGCCGTTATCGCTGTAAGGTCGAAGAGCTTTGCCTGGTATCTTGCCACCTCCAGCACGAAGGCCTGAAAGAGGAGCAACGACGCGAGGGCTGCGGACCCCATCGCGTAACCCTTCGTCAACGCCTTTGTCGTATTGCCGAGCGCGTCGAGCGGGTCGAGTCTATCCCTGACCTCGGGGGGGGCTCCAGACATCTCGGCGATACCGCCCGCATTATCAACTATCGGACCTACTCCGTCCATGGTGAGAACTAGACCAGCCACTGAGAGCATCCCCATCGCAGCCATCGTGGTTCCGTAGACACCTCCAAGGAAGCTCCCACCTGAAAGTCCACCTAAATCGGAAAGGGACGCCCAATACCTGCCGAGA
>VBPQ01000231.1:0-1153 GCA_005877185.1 Nitrososphaerota archaeon | reverse complement strand
GATCGGGACCTCTCCGCGATCTGGATTACCGGCCTCGCCGCAGAGCCCGTGTAGACCTCGGTGTATATGACAATCAAGAGCCCGGCGACGAGGCCGGAAAGCATGCAGCCGTAGAGGGCCATCGCCGCTGCGGCGTTCCCGTTTGTCGTAGCGCCCCCCGGCCCGAAGATGAACCACGTGGCCACAAACATCAACACGGCCGCGACGACAGTGGAGGCGAAGAGACCGTCGCGAAGAGGCTTCATCGGGTTCTTGAACTTCTTCTCGTAGAGGGCCACGGCGAGCCCGACGAATGTCGCCAGGATTCCGAGGGACCTTACGATGAGTGGCATGGTGACGTAGTAGACGTTTATCGTCGAGAAGAGGATTATCGAGACGACCAATCCGATTATCATCCCTCCGAGGTTCTCGGCTGTGAGCGACTCGAATAGGTCCGCTCCTCTGCCTGCCTCGTCGCCGACGTTGTCGCCGACATTGTCCGCTATCACTGCGGGATTCCTCGGGTCGTCCTCCGGGATGTTCTCCTCGACCTTCCCGACGAGGTCCGCTCCCACGTCAGCTGATTTGGTGAAGATTCCTCCGCCGAGCTGAGCGAACAGCGCGGCGAGAGAGGCGCCGAACCCGAAGCCCGCCAGGACGCCTGGGTCCCTGAAAGCGGCGTATAGAAGGGACAGACCCAGCAGACTCATGCTGATGACCGCCAGCCCCAGGGCGCTCCCCCCCAGAGTTGCCACCTTCAACGCCTCGTAGGTCGACTTCGCCGCGGCCTCGGTACACCTCACGTTCGCGTTCGTGGCGGAGAGCATCGCGATGTAGGCGGCGGTGAGGGAGAAGGCCACTCCGAGAAGGAAGCTGAGGCTGATCTCGATGCCGTACCCGACACTGGCGGTCAGGCTGAAGGCCCCGACGATGATAAGGGCGAGAAGGATCGCGATGACCGCTATCGTCCTGAACTGCCGCTTCAGGTAGGCGTTCGACCCCTCGATGATCGCCCGCCAGATGCTGACCATCTTCTCGTTCCCCTTCGGTCGTCTCCGCACCCTGAAGACGAGCCCGACCGCCGACAGCACACCGAGTATGGCGATCGAGGTCGTGAGTAGGAGCGGGTCTATGGCCAAAAGCGGAATTCCTTTACTTTCACGGCTCCCCCCCG
>VBPQ01000063.1 GCA_005877185.1 Nitrososphaerota archaeon | reverse complement strand
AGCCGCTTCCTGTCGAGAAGCTGTACGGAGTGGGGCCCAAGACTGCCCAAGCCCTCAAGGGCATCGGCGTCGGAACGATCGGGCAGCTGGCAGGCCAGAACCCCGATTCCCTTGAGAGGCTGTTCGGGCGGAAGTTAGCGGTCTACCTGCGCGACGCGGCAAACGGCGTCGACGAGGAACCTGTTACCGAGGGGCGTGAGACGACACAGCTGAGCAGAATCATCACCCTGAAGAAGAATACGAGAGACCCCGAAGAAATCTTCTCACAACTTTCTCCGGCAATCGATGACCTCCACTCGAAGCTGCTCGCGGAAAACAGGAGCTTCAGGACCGTGTCGGCCATCGCTATCCTCTCCGACCTCTCAACGCGGACAAGGAGCATGACCCTCGATGCTCCCACCGCCGACCTCCGGATGCTTCGTGACCAGGCTAGAGCACTCATGAGAGAGCTTGTCACGTCGAGCGAGAAGGACTTGAGGCGGGCCGGCCTTCGGGTGGCGGAGCTTGTCGGTGCGGCCGACCAGAGTTCCCTGACGGAATACCTCGAGTGACCATGTTGGATCCAAAGGAAGAGCTGGCTTCGCACTTCACTCACTATTCAAAGTACGGGAACAAATTCCCGAAGGCCATCGAGGCGGTGCTATCCGGAAGCGTGAAGAAACACACCTTCAGCCCAAGCGGTCGGGTGGTCCTGACCGTTGTGGGTAGGGACGGTGAGGAATTCATTGACCCAGAGAGGCCCTTCTGCTCTTGCAACAACTTCTTCTTCAAGGTCCTGGGGGGCGGGGCCGAACTCTGCTACCATCTTCTCAGCTACAAGATTGCTTCAGAATCAAAGAGACTGGATACGGTCGCCTTCAGCGATGAAGAGTACGCGTCAGTCTTGAGCGCGATTTCCAGAGACGTCCTGACGAATCTGAAGGAACAAAGGAGATAAGACGTCGCTGACGCGAGCAGGGGCAGGGCCTCGGTAGCTTAGCCTGGTAAAGCACGTGCCTTGTAAGCACGAGATCGAGGGATCGAAATGGGACTGCACTCACGAGACGCCCTCCCGAGGCTCGTCCACGAACTACGACATCTACGCGGCAGACCCTGTGACGGCCTCGACGTCCTCCCTATCCACACCCAAGTTTCCCGCCACGAGTTCTACCGAGACGCTCGGATTCGACACCCTAGCCTGAGCCACGAGCTGCCCCAGGTACTCCTGGTACCCCCTCGCCTCCTTCGACGACCACTCCGCCTCGAACTGGGTCTTGAAGAGGTGAGCCACGCTCTCCGAGGGAATGGTGAAACCCTTTCGCGTCGGCTCATTCCTCCCCTTCCTTTCCGGCACCCCGACCAAGACGAGTCTGTCATCAACCAGCATGTATCTCATATCGCTAATCAGAAGTGATGGGTGAAATTTCACCTCCGCCCCGCCCAGTTTGTACCTCTTCCCCATCTGGAGACGGTCGGGCGCGAGAGGAAGAAGGTACCGCATCTTCACGCCCCTTCTTGCCGCATCCGCGATTGTGTCCAAGATCTGCTGGATTACTTCACCCTCCTCGTGGGTCGGTGGACTTCCACTCACGCTCCCGCAGAGGATTCTCTCCGCTCGCTGGATTGCATCGACTACCGCAACGAAGTACTCCTGCCTCGTTATGACGTCCGCGACCGAAGAGAAATGGTCAATCATCTTCTCTCTCGCCTTCTGTTCCCTTCTGTTAAGCACGAGAAGAGAGACCGTTGCCACGAGGAGGAATAGCTCAACGATTAGAAGGGGAAGTTGAAACGTCCCCAGCTCGACCTGCAGTACCACCTGTTAGGATACCTGATTTTCGTTCAAAAGGCTTTGTGAAAGGGCGTTATGGATTAGTTCCACGTCGAAGCAGCGAGATTGTCCATTTTCACTCCGTCGGGAGTGGCACGAGACAGTCCCGGCAGGTCGTGTAAGCCAGTTGCAGCTGGTCCTCTTCATCGATGGGATTGGCGCACCAGATGCAGCTGACCACGGCCATTACGGCTGACGAGCCCGCCAAGAATTATTTAAGACGTGGCAAACGCAGAATCGGACTTCGACAAAAGACTATCTTCTTTCATCGAGCTTCGTCTTCATTGAGAGGCCCTCATTCTGCTTCCTGTAGTCTCCCCTTCCGTAGTGCCAGGACAGCAGGCGCTTTGGTTTGACGACGACCGCGACCCTGTCCGGTTCTTTCTTCGAGTACTCAAGCCACCTCTCCCCCTCCTCTCTCCCGTACTTTGTCGATATCTTCCTCAGGAGCTCCCACTTGTCCTTCTCGACCACGTTGGCTTCCCCTTCAACGACGATCGCCCTGTACGGCCTCTCGTTCGTGGCGATGCTTATGGCCACACGACCGTTCTTGGATACCGCCTTTCCCTTCACGCGTGAGAGTCTGGTCGTGAAGTAGAACGAGCCGCCGTCGTAGTGAACCCATATCGGTGTCACGTGAGGCTTCCCGTCCCTGACGACGGCCAGGTGTCCCAGGAGCGGCTGTGATAGCAGCTCGGAGATTTCGTCAGGGGTCAGCGGCATTATCCAACCAGCCAACCGACTATCAGGACTGGATGTGGTGCATCCTGACGAGGTCTTTCTCGTACGGCTTCAGCAAGTCGGGAATCTTGGCATCGACGGGGTCCTTCAGCGCCAACCCCTTGTCCTTCTTCACCTTCCACAGCTGCGTGTTGAACTCCAGGATGCTTTGGCTTACCTTCTGATTCATCGCAAACTTCATCGGCTTCGGAAACATCTCCAGGTGGATGCTTTTCGCTCCGTAGATATTCCTCCAGACCTGGTCCGTGAGGTACGGGGTTATCGGTGCGAGGAGGAGAAGCATGCCCCTGAGAACTTCGTGGAGGGTGTACCAAGCAGCCTCCTGCTCCTCGGTTGAGGCGCTGTCTCCGTACGCCCTCCCCTTCGCCATCTCGATGTAGTGCGAAGCGAAGACGTTCCAGAGGAACTCCCTCAACCTCGTGGCAACGCCAAAGGAGTCGAGCCGCTCATAGCTTCTGACACACTCGGTGATCAACTTCCCCAGCTCCGAAAGCATCCACCTGTCCGTGGGGGTTAGCTTGGCTGACCCGGGCTGAGGGAAGGAGCTGATGAAGCGCGCCGTGTTCCAGAGCTTGGTGAGAAACTTTCCGGCCCCGGCTATCCTGTCCTCGCTTACCCTGAAATCAAAACCAAGCCCCGCCTCTCCGGCTCCCCAGAACCGGAAGGCGTCCGCCCCATACCTCTCCAAGAGCGGCTCAGGGTCGAGGAAGTTTCCGAGGCTCTTCCTCATCGCCCGACCGTCTGCGTCGAGCCCCAACCCGCCTATCCAGGCGTGGTTGAAGGGCGCCCTTCCCGTCAGGAGATAGCACTTGAGCAGGGTGTAGTAGAGCCAGGTCCTCACTATGTCCTTTCCCTGCGTCCTCACAGTGACCGGGTAGGTCAGCTGGTGGAACCGCCTGTCTTTGATGAACTTGGTGATGAACAACGGTGAGAGGCTCGAGTCCATCCATGTATCGAAGGTCCGGGTTTCGCCTACGAACTTCGTGTTCCCGCACTTCTTGCACCTCTTGAACGGAGCCGGGTCCCTCCACGGTCTGTAGTACTTGCCGGGCTTCGGCAGGTGAGGGGTGCCACACTTCGTGCAGTACCAGATCGGGATTTCCGTTGAGTAGTACCTCCTCCTCGATATCGGATAGTCTGTCGTCAGGCTGTTGATCCAGTTCATAAGAATCTGCCTGTGCATATCCGGATGGAATTTCATCTTCCTGGCCAGCCTCTTGATCATGGGGCGGAACTCAAGCTGCTTCAGGTAGAACTCCTCCATCGGTATGATCTCTACCGGAGTACGGCTGCGTTCACACAGCGGGGTCCGATGTTGTATCTGATCGACCCTGACCGCGACGCCGGCATCCTGCAGGTCCTGAATTATCTGCGACCTGGCGTCCTTCACGGCCATCCCCACGTACTTGCCGGTGACTCCGGTCATCTTGCCGTCCAGGTCGATCGCGACGACTTCCTTCAGCCTGAATTCCCTGAACAGCATCACGTCGTGATAATCACCATAGCTGCAGACCATGACTGCCCCGCTCCCAAACTTCATGTCCACGCTTCTGTGCGTCCTTATCTGCACCTCCCTGTTGTAGATCGGGATGATGGCCGTCTTCCCGACATACTTCTTATAGCGTGGGTCGCCCGGGTGCACAATGATCATCTGGCAGGCAGCGAGCAATTCCGGGCGTGTCGTTGCCACGAGGAGGTCCTGCTTTGCTCCTATGACCTTGAATCTGTTCGTCACCAAGTAGGTCGGAAGCTCCTCGTACTCTATCTCGGCGTCGGCTATCGTGGTGTTGCAATCGACGCAGTAGTTGTTTGGACGGTTCGCCATATAGACGAGCCCCTTCTTCCAGAGTTCTATGAATGACCATTGGGTCAGCTTCCGAAACTCCTCCGAGTCCGTCCTGTACTTGTTCTGAAAGTCGCCCGAAAGTCCGAGCGCCTTCATGAGGTTAAGCATGTACGCTTCGAGGTCATCGAGTGCGTATTTGCACAGGTTGATGAACTCCTCCCTGGGCGTCTTCCTCATCTGAACCCTGTACTTTCGTTCAGCATAGATCTCCACCGGGAGGCCGTTGCGGTCTATCCCGATCGGATACAGGACGCTCAGCCCTCTCATCCGAGCCGCCCTGGCAATCACGTCTATCATCGCATACTGCGTCAGAGCCCCCGGATGCCACGGTTTGCCGGAGGGATACGGAGGTGGGTTGTCTATCGAAAAATTACGATTTTTATTCTTCCTTGGCTTGAATTCATAAATTTTTTCAGACTCCCAGAGTCGCCTGATCTCCTCCTCCAGCTTAGGGTCCCATACCGTCGCTTCGATCTTGGCTGAAAACTGGTTCTGCAAGTGGTGTCAGCCACTACCTCCCTTTGGGTATTTGAAGTTAAGACGATGTAACCCCCGTTTTTCGCTCAAAAACGATTAAACATTAATAGAAGTTCAATGTCGAATCAGGAGTCGACGATGGCGAAGTGGGAATGTTACCGCTGCTCCTACATCTTCGAGGGCGATAGCACACCGGAGGAGTGCCCCAACTGCCACTACTCGCTGACCTTCTGGATCGAGCACGTCGAAGAGAAGCCGTCGACGGTCAGAAGCTTTGTGAAGACTGACCCGCTCACCATCGATGCGAACGAGTCTGCGTTCGACGCGGCGAGACAGATGAGGGAAAGCGGCGTCGGGAACGTCCTCATCACCATCAAGGGAGTCCCCGTCGGAATCGTCACGGAGAGAGACATACTGAACAAGGTCGCGGCGGAGGACCTCCCCGCGTCAAAGGTCCTGGTGAGGAAGATAATGTCTTCCCCACTCATCACGGTCACGGCAGACGCCCTACTCTCCGAAGCGATCAAGCTGATGGCGAAGCATCACATCCGAACTCTCGTCGTGACAGACAATGGGGAGCCGATTGGCCTTCTCAACCAGAGAGCAATCATCGGCGACCAGTTCCGGGTAGCGAGGAAGGCAGGGGAGGAGGAGGTCTCCGAACCCCAGCTTCAGCTGGAGTGAACGCTTCCCGCGGTCGAGTCTTCAGTTCTAATCAGTTCGCGTAAGCCGAGGGATCCTTTACTCCTGCTTCTTTGAAGGCCATTTTCCTCCTCTTGCAGTTGGAGCAGATCCCACAGTGGACCGGGAGCTTCTTACCATCCATCGTTCTGAAGCCATGACCAGAGTAACAGCTGTAGGTGTACTCCCAGGGGACGCCAAGTTCCTCCCCTAGCTTGACGACTCTGTCCTTGTCGTAAGTAATCAGGGGTGCGAGGAGTTTGTAGCCGCCGTGGTGAGTCGCCTGCTCGGCAAGACGATTGATCTCTTCTAGGAACTCAGGTGTGTTGTCCTTCATCGCAACAGGGGTCTCCCTCCGTATCCCGATGTACACGTCAAATCGCTCGTTCTTTGAAATATAGAAGGACTCTGCGTGCGCCAAGCCTACGAGCAACAGAATCGCGTTTCTGCAAGGGTCCCACCACCTAAGTATGCGCTGCCTCGCTTTGGCTGGGTCCCACAGATCGTCTTCCTTCGTTTCCGGTATCTCCTTCTCCGGGTGCGTGAGCAAGGAGGTACTTATGTGACCGAGCCACTTCAGGTCGATGATCTTGAGGGGGGTGCGCAGCTCCCGGGAGACCTTCTTGATGCAGAATTCTTCGTAAGCATACGTTCTTTGCTTATAATCGCAGAAGATGAGGAGTTGCTTCTTGGGTCTCAGGACCTTCTTGACGTAGTAGGTAGTGGTGACTGAATCGACGCCACCCGAGATCATGTTGACTGCGCTTCTGGACATCCGGATCATTTTTCCTGCTCTGGTCGTGTTGTTAAGTGTCCACGCTCAACGGCTATCCGCTCCAATATTCTCTCGTGTCTACTAAAGTCGTAGCTTTCTTCGGTGATCTCCCTGAGCAAATTCTCATAGGTCGCCATGTAGGCTATTGCAATCTTCTGTTCTCTCGTCGAGAGGCTGCACAGGCAAGACCCACATCTTGGACAATTCCAGTCTCCGCAGACTTCGCAAGACCCTGCCCCGCCCTTGTCGAACCACTCGAGGCAATTGAAGCAACAAAGCTTCTCTGCTCTACACATTCATATTCCCTCTAGTCTCAGGACTCCCTTCGCACGCACCAGTGCGATAAGTATGCTCGACCCTCCGACAGCCGCGATTGTCCGTTCCAAGAACATAAACGGCGTGATGACCGTCCAGAGTTCGGCAGGCAGATGCAACAGGCTCACGGAACCAATGTTCAAGGTTACCAATTCACACATAGTGGTGCCAAGGCTGTGGGTGACAAGTTCAGTCGACTTACTCACTCTTGCTCGTCTTGACTGCACAACCGCCAGGAGTAGCGTGGTTATCAGATATGGCACGAGCCATGCAGGGGTTCCACCGGAGAAGAGTATGTACCACGCAGCACCGAATAATACGTATGACAACGGGTAGAGATATGACCGGTACGTTCCTAAGGAACCAATGACGATGGCTGACGAAGGAATCAACAACCCGTAGAAACCGAATACTGGGACTATGGATAGTTGGAAGACGAGCAAACCAAGCGAGGCGAGAAGTGCCATCACAATAGAGTCTTTTGGTCTCAGAAGACGTGCCAGTACGGGGAGGAGGATGATGCCTGCTGTGATGAAACCTGCGCCGCCGATGAAGGCGTCTATTGGGATAGCGTTCGCAACTACATACAGAGACGAGAGCAAGGCGACGAGCGCCAGCCTTCTCGTCCTGATATCCATCTCGGACCTCGCACCAGACACGGAATCTGCCGTATCGCTTTGTCTCGGTACGACTGCTATCTCGCTCTTGTCTTCCACCTACCTCCAACACCGGGATTTGTTTGGCGGAACGGGTGAGGTCTTAATCTTTCGTCAAATAGGCCCTAAGTGGCCTAGGACAATCTGGAAAGAAGACTTCGCTTAGCTTGTCTAGAGGAGCTCTTTTCTCTTCGTCGGTCGACACAGAGGGATTTGGTTTACGTGCTCTCTGAGCTATCGTAGCAAGTCTACAGGCCTTAACCGGGTCTTTGACCATCTGGTCCATCGCCTCCGCAAGCGCGGCTACTTTCGCCCATCCCCTTACAAACGCCAGAATTCTGCGACCTCCCTTTATTCTCTTGGTGACTCCTCCCATTAACACAGATGCATGTTCAGCGACGTCCTTATGCTGGATGTTGAAATCAATCGATATATCGGGCAGAATCTTGCACTTCCCTTTGGGATAGTATCTTCCAACCTCAACCACTCCCCTCCCATCTAGAAGCCCCGCCAACCAAGCTATCTCGAACATGTTGGCTCCCTGTTTGATGAGCTTGATTTGTGCTCTTCTCGCTGCCAATGGTGAGATAACGCGCTTGGCAAACCTTCGACTCCAGCTGGTGGTTCTCATCTGTCGTAGTCGAGTAACCTTTCCTGCCAGCTCTTCCTTTGAGACAGCATTACTCCTTAATCTTCCTTTCAAATTCGTTCACGTGTACGCAATCCAATACGCATGAGCCATAATAGCCCCCATGACCCGCCACAGTGACAGCGTGTCTACCTGACGGGGAAGAGTCTCTCGAGTTCCGCAATCTCGCCTTCGCCTAATCTCCATCCGCTCGCACCTGCGTCCTCAATGACGTGGGCAGGGTCCGAGGCCCGCGGAATCGGGAAGACGTTTGCTTTGGAGGTCAGCCAATTCAGGGCGACCTGGGAGGACGTCTTTGAACGCCTCCTTGCGAATTCCTCCAGCCTCCTCTCCCCGGAAGCCAGCCTTCCGTGGGCGAGGGGGTAGTAAGCCATGACCGCGATTCCTTCCCTCTCGCAGTACGGCAGGATACCCCTCTCGATGGAGCGGTCCAGCAGGCTGTAGCTCATCTGGTTCGATGCCAGCCGCGATTTCTTGAGAGCAGCATTTGCTTCTACAAGCTGTTGCAGCGAGAAGTTGCTGACTCCCACGCTCATTATCTTCCCCTG
>VBPQ01000033.1 GCA_005877185.1 Nitrososphaerota archaeon | reverse complement strand
GTCTGCGAGGAACACAGGACAGGCTTCATATTCAACTTCAATCTCATGGACAACCTCATCATCTCTCCATTCATATCAGAGAAATTCAAGAGTGGAATTTTTGTAGACAGGGAAAAGCTTAGGAGCACAGTGAGAGAGTTGATCCGCAAGTATAGCGTTATCGTTCCCTCGGAGGACGCCCCGTTTTGGACTCTCAGTGGTGGAAACAAGCAAAAGTTCTTACTCGCTAGGGAACTCTTCTGGGGTCCGAGAGTAATCGTGGTGAACAACCCAACGAAGGGGCTCGACGTAGCGGCGGCGGAATACGTCAGAAACGCACTGATGCAGGAGAAGGCTAGCGGAAAGGCAATCCTGATGATCTCGTCCGACATAGACGAAATTCTGGACATGAGTGACCAGATCGCGGTGATGAACCGGGGCAAAATAATGAAGCTCGTCCCTTCGGCAAATGCGGACCTCGAAGAAATCGCGTACCTCATGACCACGAGTAGCGAGAAACAATACGCTGAAAGGGAGCAGTGACTAGTTCTTCCTGTACGGAATGGTGAGGAATTTCGGGGCTCTGGCCTTCCTCCCGAAAATGGGAATCAACGCCAGAACGAAAATGTAGGGCAGAAGGGCGAGCAGGTATGAACTCGCTTCCAGAGCCGGGGTGTTTATCACCACCGCCGACTGAAGGGAGTCTACGAAGTCATAGACAAAGACGGCCACGAAAGCTCTGTACGGATTCCAGTTTGAGAGGTAGACCATCGAGAGCGCGATGAAGCCCCTCCCGAGTGTGTACCCGAGCTGGAATGAACCGGTGTATCCTACCGCGAGATAGGCGCCGCTGACGCCCGCCAGGATCGCGCCGGTCATTGTTGCGGCGTATCGAACTCGCGCGACGCTGATCCCCATCGTGTCGGCTGCCTTCGGGTTCTCTCCTACGGCCCTGACCCGGAGACCTAAGCCGGTTCTGGATAGGATATAGGAGGTGGCGGGAACGAGAATCAGCGACAAGTAGACGAGGAGATTCTGCTCGAAGAGGACGGGACCAATCGATGGGATTTGCGCGAGGAGCGGGATCTCGAGCTTCGGGACCGTGGGAACTCCAGAAGCTCCCACACCTGCGCCGGAGGTGAAGATTGCATAGAGCACGCCAGAAAGGCCGAGGCCGAACAGATACATTCCCAGCCCCGCAACTATCTGGTCCACCTTGAGCGTAATCGTCATGAAGCAGAAGGCGAGTCCCATGACGGCAACGACCCCAAGAGATCCCACAACCCCGGCGAATGGGTTCTTTGTCACATAGTCAAAAGTGAAGGAGGAGAAAGCCGCCATCAGCATCATCCCTTCAATTCCCAGGTTCACCACACCCGACTTTTCGGCAACAATCTCGCCTAGGCTGGCGTAGAGAAGTAGTGGGAGAAGGGCTAGGGCTTGGAAGAGAACCGTCGAGAAGAAACTCTGCGTAAAGATGAAGTCGAAAGCCACTAGGGGCTCCCTCTCCGTGCCAGAAGGAAGCTCGCCAGCGAAACGCCCGTAAGCATCGCGCCTTCCATCGCGAAAACCATCCCGGACTGAGCCGGGACCAACTGAGCCATATCCTGCGCCCCTATGATGACGTACCCGAAGAGAAGAGAAGCGATTCCGATTCCTAGCATGTTCTTCCTGCCTAGCAGTGCGACGATGATCGCGAGGTAACCGAAGCCTGGCTGAAGTTCCCCCGGATCCAGAAATCCGAGGACGCCTGTGGCGTGCATCGCCCCAGCCAGCCCGGCCAGGGTTCCCGCCACGAGCATCACCAGAATGAAGACTCTGTTTACGTTGATCCCCGCGTACCTCGCAGTCTCGGTGCTCTCTCCCACGATGCTTAGCCTGAGTCCTAACGCCGTCCGCTCGACCAGCAGGTACATCACGACGGCGACTCCCAGTGTGATGAAGAGCGCAATGCTGATCCGGGTGCCGGGAATGAGAAGCGGGAGGGCCAGACTCGGCGGGATCAGGTCGGTGAGAGGAAAGCCGAAGGACTGTGTTCTACCTCGGATGGGGCCGTTCAAGGCGTACAGTCCCACGAACGTCGCCACAATATTGAAGAGAAGTGTGATCACAATCTCGTTCGCCGCGAACTTCGTGCGGAGTATCGTGGGCACGCTTATCCACAGGAGTCCTCCGGCTGCCCCGAGCAGCAGAATGAGGAAGATGTGAACAGAGGCGGGTACCCCCCCTATGTAGATGACTCCAACGAATGCCATTATTTGGCCGACGACGAACTGCCCTTCCCCGCCCACGTTCCACAGCCCCGCCTTGAGGGCTAGGCCAACTCCTAGTCCGACGGTGTAAAGAGCTACGAACCTGACCAGAACCTCACCCAGGTTCGTCGTCGTCGAGATCGGCGAGATGAAGAAAGAACTGAGGGCCACCACAACGTTGCCACCCCCTACCGCGACGACAACAAGCCCTATGACGAGCCCGAGGGCTATCGCCAAGCCGTTGTAGGAGGCAACCCTGAGCCATCGTCGGCCCTGCAATTTTCTCGCCCCTGATCTTTGTCTCTATTATAGCGGCGGGAGATAGTTCAGCTGCGCGGCAGTGTTTCCGGTACCGGTGTCCGTGCACTGACCGACGGGTGTGGTCTGTTCGAAACAGACCGGAGTGCTCGTCTTCGGATCAGTTTGGAAGCCAATGACCAACGCCTGCAGCAGAAAGTCGGTCTGAAGTCGTGCAGCCAGTGCCTTGACGTTCGCTGGTACGTTCGGACCGGGCTGTACTTTCACGATGCCAGAGGCAATGCTCGCTGTAAGGAAGCCGTTTCTCCACGCGCCCCCTACGTAGGCCCTGAGGGCGGCGGAGTAGGGGATGCTCCAGTCTACGACTATCGAAGCCAATAGAACCTTATTGTTGCCTGAAGCTGCAGAGATAGAGCTGAGATTGGTGTATGCGTTGGTTGCCCACACCTGTGTAGAGGCTGCGCGGGCAGCACTGAGGACCCCCACATCGATCCCATCCCCGCTTGAGAATACAACGTCCGCTCCGCTGGCTATCTCTTGGTTGGCCGTCTTTGTAGCTCCAGCTACGTCTGACCATGAGAATGCTTCGTATGTCTCCTGGAAGGGTGTCTTCGCCTTGGGGTCTGTGTAGAGGACGCCTGCCTTGAAGCCCTCGTGTCCCGCCCAGATTGAGGGGACGCGGCCTCCTCCTACGAGTCCGTAGATGTGAGACTGCGACATCATTCCGGCCATGGCCCCTTCTATGAATCCAGCGCCTCCGATGTCCAGCCAAATCAAGTAGACGTTGGAGGCGTTGCGGGCCAGACAGTCAACGCAGACGAAGAGCGTGTTTGGGTATTGAGGCGCAATCGTTGACGCCATCGTCTGATACTGAATCCCCTGAAGGAAAATGACGTTGAAGCCCCGCTGGGCATAGCTTACGGCGGCCGGCTGAGCATCGGTTCCAGTGAACTTGTTGTAGGTTTCGTTCAGAGTGAACCCATACGCCTGCTGGAGGGCCTTGACTGCGGAGTCTGCCTGATAATTCCAGGAGTTATCGGTGGGATCGATTGGAAGTATCAGAGCAACCTTAAGCATTGAGAGCGGTGATGTCGCTCCTAGCGTTGCCGTGACAGTGGTTGTTGTGCTTGGCGCGACTCTGAGGAATCCATAAGAAGCCACTCCCGCGAAAATTATGACAAGGAGGACGAGACCACTTTCGAGCTTGGCTACAGCTCGTCTTTCCTTCATCGAGAGAACCGAGGCCGGAAGTTGATTATTTAAGTTCGCTCTGTCGAGCTGTCGAGCTAATTTCCACTTTTCAGGATAGCTTGCCTTTAACGCAATCGAACAATTGGTCGACGATCTTCTTGACGTTTCCCTCGATGAGGGGCCTCGCGAGACTTCCGAGCGGGCCACTGATGCTCATGTCTGCTTCCCACGCGACTTCTGATGAACTGTTGCTTCCGGTGACCTTGATGCCGACTAGGCCATGGAAGGCGCTCCCGGAGCCCGAGCCCGTGAGCTCCAGAGACGCGGAGTGCCCCGCGGGGTCTTCGCTCGTCATTTTACTGTTTGTCTGAAAGACGCTCGAAATGAAACCGATCTTCACCTTGACAGAGGCGGAGACGCGTTTTCCCTCGCCCACCGTGTAGTTCTGAAGGCCGGGGGCGCACTCGATTACCTTTGCTGGGTCGGAGACGAACATCCAGACCGTCTCGACGTCGTTCTCGAGCTTGAACTTTCCTTGCAGGAGCACGCGCGCGTTCCGCCCCCACCTCGTATAAGGCTAATCGAGAGAGTCGGCGAAAATACACTTAAATCGAAAAATGTCGGCGGAGGGACGTGGACTGGTCAAAGACCGTCGACTGGAAGAATTTCAGAATCTTCGACCTCTCCCAACCGACATCTTGGCGCGCGCCGCCCTTCATGTGGTATCCACCCTTCAAGGTCTCCTGGCTCAAGACCCTCGGGGAGCACGGGGTAAGGGCGCAGTATATCGAAAGCTCTCTTCACTTTGGAACACATTTTGATGGACAGATGCACTTCATGACTGGAGGGAAGGATATCGCAAGCCGCCCCCTTCAAGACTACCTCATCGGGGAGGGGGTGACCCTCGACATCGGCCCATACGTCGGCGACTACGACATCTACACCCCGGAGATGTTCAGGAAGGCGGCGAGGGAGGCGAACGTGGAGATCAACCGTGGAGACATCGTTGTGGTGAGAACCGGGTACCACCACTACGCATGGTGCGGCGACAAGCCAGACGAGGTGAGATACATGATCAAGCATCCGGGGCCGGACGTAAGGTTCGCGAAGTGGTGCATCGAAATGAAGTTCAAGTGGCTCGCGGTCGACGCGATATCCCAGGACCATCCGCTGAATACAGTCGTGAGAAAGGCGAGGCCCGACCTGGTCGAGGAGGCAGAGAAGAAGTGGGGGGAGAAGATCGAGAAGATGATGCCTTGGCCAGAGAATTATCAGGTGATGCACGTATTGCTCTTCCCTCACTTGATTCAGCACGCCGAGAACCTCGGCGGTGAGATAGACGAGGCGGCGAACAGGCGTGGGATAATCGGCGCATTTCCCTTCAAGTTCGAGGACGGGGAGACCGCCTTCGCGAGGATTGTGGCGTTTCTATCAGCGAAGCAGTAGCAGGAGCCTAGCGGATAATTCCGGATTTTCGCAGCCCCAGAATCTCCCTCCGCGAGAGGCCGAGCTCTCGAAGCACCTCGTCGGTGTGCTCTCCAAGCAGTGGAGAGGGAAGCCGGATCCTCCCCGACGTATCGGAGAACTTAGGGAGGGCGGCGACGATCTCCACCTTCCCCAGCATCGAGTGATTGACTTCTGCGAAATCTCCTCGGGCGCGGAGCTGAGGGTCGTGCGCAACATCTTCGACGGAGTTTATCACTCCTGCGGGTATCCCGACATCCCTCAACGCAATGACCCACGAATCCGAGGGTCTCTTAATCAAGGCCTGCTGAAGGATTCCGGTGAGGATCTCCCGGTTGGCCGGAATGATTCTATCCGGGTTGGACCGAAATCGAGGGTCGGAGACTAGGTCCTCCCTCTCGATGATGCGGCACAGCTTCGCCCAGAGCTCATCGTTACCCACTGCGACGACGATCGGTCTGTCCTTCGTCTGAAAGAGTTCGTACGGCGCGAGTAGGGGATAGCTATTCCCGAAGCGCCTAACGGTGGCGCCTGTCAGGTTCGAGATCGTTATCCATTGGGAGACGGCCGAGACTCCTGATTCGAAGAGTGAAACGTCAATCAGCTGACCACTCTTAGTTCGGTGGCGGGCGAGGAGCGCCAGGGTAACCGAAAACGCTGCGTAAAGCGCTGCCAGGATGTCCGTGATTGGGACGCCTACGCGGAGGGGAGGTCCATTCGCCTCCCCCGTAACCGACATCAGTCCGCTCAGGGCCTGAATTATCGCGTCATACCCTCCGAGTCGACTGTAGGGCCCGGTCTGCCCGAACCCCGAGACGGAGCAGTAGACGATTTTTCGGTTCAGTCTGCGTAACAAGGGGTAGGAGAGGCCAAGCCTCTTCATGGTTCCTGCCCTGAAGTTCTCAATGAGGACGTCACTCCTCCGGACGAGCTTCAGTAGAATGGCCCGTCCCTCCTCCCTCCTGATGTCTAGCGCGATGCTTCGTTTGTCGCGATTGTACTGCACGAAGTACGGGCTCTCTCCCTTCACGGTCGTCCCCCATCGTCTCGAGTCGTCCCCGTGGTCTGGAGCCTCTATCTTGATGACGTCAGCCCCCATGTCGCCGAGGAGGGCGGCACACAGCGGACCCGCGACGGCCGTCCCAAGCTCCAAGACTCTGATGCCTTCGAGAGGACCGCTCTTCAAACGGGGTTGGACCTCTCGGAATCTATTTGAGTTTTCCAGCCTGTAAGGGAGGAAGCTGGCGCTCTCCGAGCAGCTCTTCGCAGAGAGAAGCCATCCTCAACAGGGAGCCCTCCTCGAAGGGTCTGGCGATTATCTGCGCGCCGACTGGCAGGCCGCGCGCAAACCCGATCGGGATGGAGATCACAGGGAAGCCGACGACGTTGAAGGGTAAGGTCAACCTAGTGAGAGTCGTATAGACGTCGACCGACTTTCCGTTCAGCCCAACTCTTTCTTCTCCGATCTTCGGAGCGACTACGGGCGTCGTCGGGGCGACTAGGAAATCGACGCCTTTCATGGCTTCTAGGAGATTCTCGGTGACGTCGGGGCGACTATTTTGTGCCTTGATGTACTGCACCGCCGTGATCTCTCTGCCTTTTTCGAGACCTTTCCGAACGTCCTCTCCATACTTCTCGGGGATCGTCGATAGCCATTGCTCATGAAACGCCGTCGCTTCGCTCCTCCTGACCGCGGCCCAGACTTCGTAGACCTTCTCTATCTCTCTTACGACCACGTCGCTTATGGAGACAATACCCTTGCTCATCCTGTCCAAGAATTTCGAGAACACCTCTGCGACCTGAGGGTCGATGTCGTCGAGGAAGTACGGGCGAGCCACACCAAGTCTTGGCGTTTCGAGAGGAACCTCGAGCTCGGAGAGGTAGTTCGGAACTCCTACCTCCTCGGTCGTCGTGTCACCATTCTCGTGGCCGGCCAGTTCCTGCAACAACGCTGCGGCGTCCCACACGCAACTGGTCAGCGTACCAACCGTGTCGAATGAGGTGCTGAGAGGAATCACTCCCACACGGCTAATCCTCCCGTAGGTTGGTTTCAAACCCACGACACCGCAGAGAGAAGAGGGTATCCTGACCGAGCCGCTGGTGTCTGTTCCCAAGGCTGCAACGGTCATCTCGGCCGCCACGGCCGCCGCGGAGCCCCCGCTCGAGCCACCCGAGATCCTGTCGGTGTCCCACGGGTTCCTGACCGGGCCGTAGAACGGGTTGACGTTAGTTGCTCCGGAGGCGAATTCGTGGAGGTTCGTTGTTCCAATCAGGATGGCGCCCGCCCCGGTTAGTCTCTTTACGACGAGGGAATCGTGGTTAGCCACATTCGTGGCGAGAATCTTCGAACCTGCCGTACACCTGATGCCCTTGATGTAAAAGAGGTCCTTGACAGCTGTCGGGATGCCGTGAAGAGGACCCGAGTACCTCCCCTCTCGAATTGCTCTTTCGGCCGCCTCGGCCTCACGAAGTGCTCTATCCCTCAGGATAGTAATGTAGGAGTTGACGGTCGGGTTGAGCCGCTCCGCCCTCTGGAGAACCTCCTCGGTCAGTGTCACGGGCGAGATCCGTCCTCTCATGATCTCGGGAGCCAGCGCCCTGATCGTCTTTTTCATTGCTCTGCTTGGCCCTACGACCCTTATTACGACTTTGGCCCGCTTTTTTCCCGGTCGAAAGAGTTTAACGACGAAGGGCCCCACCTTCAGAGCCTTGGTGCTCGAGCCCGAGAGGTATGCGACCGTGGCTGACTCCTTCAAGAAACTAGCGAGCCTCACGAAGGTCCTCCCCCGAGTTGAACGCGTCGCCACCCCCGAGTCTTACGGGCGGGTACTGGCAGAGGACATCGTGCCTCGGGTGGACCTTCCCTCCCGCCCCGTCTCGCACATGGACGGTTATGCTGTGAACGCCGTCTCCCTCGCGGAGGCCTCGGAGGAGAAACCTGTGCGGTTGCGGTTGAGAGGTGAAGTTCGGCTGGGCGAAATCCGGAAGAGAAGACTAGGTCGGGGTGAGGCGATCAGGGTGCCTACCGGCGGATACCTCCCGAGCGGTGCCGACGCCGTGGTTCCGGTCGAGCGAGCCACAACTAAGGGCAACTTTGTCTTCGTCGCGAAGTACCACTCGGCTGGAAGCTTCGTCTACCCGAAAGGCGCGGACGTGGCAAAGGGAGTGAAGGTTCTCGATGGGGGGCGCCAGCTGAGGCCACAGGATGTCGGGTTGCTCCTATCTCTCGCCATCGATGAGGTCGCTGTCTACAAGAGGCCCAGAGTGGCGATCATCGCCACGGGGAACGAGTTGACTGATTCGTTGACTGGTGTTCATCAGGGCCGCGTCCGGAATAGCCATGGCTTCGTCTTCTCAAAACTCGTTGAAGAGATGGGGGGCGTCGCGATCGACCTGGGGGTGGTGAATGACGACATGAAGAAGATCGCACGAAAGGTCAAACAGGCGCTGGGCAGGGCGGATATCGTCGTTACCATTGGGGGTACCTCGCTGGGAGGCCTCGACCTCGTCGGGGATACGCTTCGCAAGTTCGTCAAGCCTAGTCAGATAGTCCACGGGATAAGGATGGATAGGGGGAGGGTCGCAGGGGTAACCGCGATTCAGGGTAAGCCAGTCGTGATGCTGCCGGGTCCCATTCAAGGTGCGATGAGCGCATTCATCCTCTTCGTCGCACCCATGATAGGGGCGATTGGAGGACACGATTCAATGATGAATCGCCCTCTCAAGGCCACGCTCACCGAAGCGTGGGAGGCTAGGAAAAGGTTCCCGAACTTCACTAAGGTGGTGTACGTCAAGCTGTCTCCTACCGAGACGGGAATGGAAGCCAAACCGATGGTCGGGGAGACGGAATCGATGACAATCCTCACGGGCGCGAACGGTTACGTCATCGTTCCGGAGGAGCGAAAGGTGATCGCCAAGGGAGGAACCGTAGAGGTGCACCTTCTCCCCGGATTCTCCTACCTCGGGGGCCGTCTCTTCAACTGAACGAACCGCGCTTTCGCCCTCTCGAAATCAGCGCGTGTGTCGATGTCAACCAAGATACCATCGTCATCCACCTCCACCTCACGAATGCTTTCCGGGTGCTTTGTGATGACGGCTTTTCCCCCGACATCCCCGGAGAGGGTTCTGAGTTCGTCGAAGAATTCTCTGGCGAAGAGCACGGGATTGCCTCTTGTTCCCCGATAGACCGGAATCACGATTCCAATCCTTGAAGTCTGGTAGCTCTCGATGATCCTGTTGACCGTCCCAACCGAGACGAACGGCTTGTCGGCCAGCCCAAAAAGGACGGCCTCCGAGTTGCGGTCAATCGCACCGAGTCCCACTGAAATCGAGGAGCTGATCCCCGAACTATCCGGATTCACGACGACCCTGGCTCCTAGCAGCCGACCTCTTTTCACCGAGCGAACACCCAAAACTACCAAAACCTCGTCAGCTTTGGAAGCCCGGAACGTCTTCAGTACCTGTTCGAGGACCGTCACCCTCCCCAGCTTCAGAAGCTGTTTGGGGACCCCCATTCGGGAGGAGCTCCCGGCAGCTAGAATTATCGCTGAGATCACGCCTGATTGAGACGAATCAGACCCTTCCAATACTTTTGCGTTACGACGACCCTGACTGATACACCCTGACTCGAGGCTAAGCATATAAGACGGGAAGCACCAGCGTTCCACTATTGAAACACACCGAGTTCGCCCGGATACTGAACAGTCTGGTCGGCAGGAGAGAACCTTTCGCGGTCGCGACGGTTGTTCGGACGGAGGGCTCCTCCCTCGGAAAGCCCGGTTTCAAGGTGATAATATCGAAGGAGGGGGAGACCGTGTACGGGTCACTGGGTGGCGTCTGCCCCGAGTCCGCGATAGTCAATACCGCCCAAGGGACGATGAAGACGGGGCAGCCGAAGACGGTGAAGGTCTTCCTCGAGAGTGTGGAGAAGGCGGTCGAGGGGACAGTCGTGAGCCAAAGCGAGGACGAGATCCATGTTGAGACGAACTGCGGGGGGACGATGGATGTCTATGTGGAACCCTACCTTCCGCAACAACGGCTGATCTTGGTCGGCCAGGGGGGTAAGGATGACGTTGAGGATGCCTTGGTGAAGATGGGGAAGACTCTCGACTTCGAGGTGATCGTGGTGGACCACAGCCCCGTGCTTGGAGAGGAGCCCGACGAGCTGATCAAGGAGTTGGACTACGACCTCTCTAGGTTCAAGTTCAGCGAATCCGACTCAGTCATCGTCCTCACGAAGGGTGCGAGGGATGTGGAGGTGCTTGGTGCACTTTCAAGGTTCAAGCTCAGGTTCATTGGTCTGCTCGCCAGCAGGCAGAGGGTCAAGGACGACCTCGAGGAGCTTCGCAAGCAGGGCTATCCCGAGAAGTTCGTCGAGTCGATAAGGGCTCCCGTCGGCGCAGACATCGGGGCTGTCTCGCCCTCAGAAATAGCGGTTAGCATCATCACCGATATCGTTGCAACGAAGTATGGGAAGGAGTTGCCTCATAAGGACGTCAAGCAACCTGCTTCCTTGCGGACTCCCGGGAAGGACTAGCACGGGTTCGCGCCTCCCGAATCGGTTCTCCTTCCACCCAGAGTTCTCCGCCGCCCACGATCTTTTCACGCTTCCAAACGGGGAGTGAATGCTTGACCGACCCTATAGCATAGCGACACGCCTCAAAGGCTTCCTCCCTGTGCTCCGAGGAGACAGCCACGGCGACGCTGATCTCCCCAACGGGAAGACTCCCCTCCCTGTGAAGAATCTTGACCTTCTGTACGGGCCACCTCTCTCTGACCTCTGCCTCGATCTCCCGCATCCTCTTCTCGGCCATCGCGCGGTACGCCTGGTACTCCAGCCTCTCCACCGAGCGGCCTTCGTTGACGCTGCGGACTGTCCCCAGAAAAAGCACGACACCCCCTGCACGCTCATCCTTCACCGAGTTGACCACTTCCGCCGGGTCTATTCTGCGTTGGGTCAAGTGAACCGCAGTGGCTGCGCGCCTTCTCATCGCTTCCCGCCTGCCACAGGAGGGAGAAGGGCCACCTCGTCTCCGTCGTGGAGCACGGTTCTTGGCTCCGCGAGTTGGGAGTTTACGGCGACCTTGATCGAGCGCTTCATCGCGGCGAGCTTCGGATGGTTCTTCGAGACGATTGATAGCAGCGCTTCAATCGTTGAATGGTCAGACAGGGTCATCGCCTCCTCGCCAGTCCCAGCGGCCTCTCGGGCCTGTGCGAAGTAGAGAACGCTCACTCTTGGCGTCGCAGACTACCCCCCTATAGCGTCCATGTTTCGCGGCTTGGGCCACGCCTGCTTCACCCAGGGCATGTACCCGACTCCGTCGGGTTTCTTCCAGACGGACTGGAGGATGTATTCGGAGAGTTCGTCGTCACTACCTCCATTACGGATTATCGGCTTCAGGTCGTGGTACTCGGTGTCGAAGAGGCAGGATAGCAGCTTTCCGTCTGAGGTGAGCCTAACCCTGTCGCAGGCGTCACAGAACGGGTCGGTCATGGGGGTGATGACCCCGAGCTCGCCTATTCCGTCGGGGAACTTCCACAGCGTTGCGGTGTCTCCGGATTCCCGCCCGTTCGGCACCATCTCGTATCGGCTCCTGGCCTTTGCTAGAATCTCAGCTCCGCTGACCATGCTATCTGGGTTCCAAATCCCGAGCCCGTCGAGTGGCATGAATTCGATAAACCGGATGGAGAGTTCCTTCTGCCGCGCGAATTCGATGAGGTCTAGGATCTCGTCATCGTTGTAGCCCCGAATCGCCACGCTGTTGACCTTGACGGGATCCAACCCGACCCGGATCGCTTCATCGATACCGTGTAGGACGCGCTCAAGAGCGTCAATCCCGGAAATCTTGGAGAACCTCTCCCGTCGGAGGCTGTGGAGGCTGACGGTGACGCCCCGCAGCCCCGCACTCCTCAACGAGTCGGCTTTTTCTGACAGGAACCATCCGTTGGTCGTCATGTCGATTGTTCGGATGCCGTGGAGCCGCCTCAGTGATTGTATCAGTCGTTCGAGGTTTCGTCTCAGGAGCGGCTCGCCACCCGTGATTCTTATCTTCTCTATGCCCAGCGATGCCAGTACGCGGGTGACACGCTCTATCTCGTCAAAGCTCAGTATGTCCTCTTGCGGAAGCCACCTAATCTTCTCCCGGTCCGGCATGCAGAACAGGCACGCAAAGTTGCACCTGTCGGTGACAGAAATCCTGAGTTTCTTCGCAATCCTCCCTTTCCTGTCTGCGAGGCTGTGAGGGGCATCGGAGGGGATCTCGACCGGCATTGTCAACGTTTCTCGCAGAAGGGGCGTAAAAAGGTTCTCAATCGAGATGGGTATAGCCTATATCCTTCCAACTCACGGATGCCCCGAATGACATTCAAGCAGGTCGATATCTCGAGTAAACCAGTCGTCTACAGGGAGGCGACCGCGACCGGGAGAATCAGGCTGAAATCCAGTACCCTCAGACTGATCAGGGGCGGTAAGCTGGAGAAGGGGGATCCCCTCTCCCTCGCGAACTTAACGGGGATTCTCGCTGCAAAGCAGACGCCCAACCTTCTCCCTCTCTGCCATCCGTTGAGGATCGAGAAGACGGAGGTCAGGACGAAGGTCGGTGATGACTCGGTGGAGGTCTCGGTCACCGTCTCCGCGCGTGAAAAGACAGGAGTCGAGATGGAAGCGCTCACAGCAGTCGCGGTGGCCCTCCTGAATATATGGGACGTCGCTAAATCTTATGAGAAGGACGAGAGGGGGCAGTACCCCGCGACCGCGATTGAATCAATCCGTGTGGTCAGGAAGGTGAAGGGCCCAATCGAAGCCTCCTGAGCTTCACCGTCAGCAAGCGAAGAAGAGGCTTCGGTTCCACCTCCTGACGGTCAGCAGCGGTAGGTATCAGAGAAGGGCTGAGCATCCTACCGACGAGTCGGGGGACGTCGCGGAGAAGATCATACGGGCAGGCGGACACACCATCCAGACTCGGAGACTCATATCAGATGATGCGAGGATGCTCAAGAAGGCTCTGCAAGAGTTCATGAAAAGCAACTCCGACGTCTTGGTGTACGTCGGAGGGACAGGTCTCTCCAACAGGGACATAACAATCGAGACAGTTAGACCTTACTTCGAGAAGGAGATCAGCGGGTTCGGAGAGCTGCTACGCAGCCAGAGTTTCGAGAAGGTTGGGGCGGCCGCGATGCTCTCGAGGGCGACTGCAGGGGTAGCGAAGGGGAGGCTGCTGGTCTGCCTCCCCGGTTCCCCCGACGCCGTCGAGACGGCTCTGAGCGTGTTCATATCTGAGTTCCCTCACGCGGTTCATATCGCGAAGAGCTGATGCAAGTCATCATCCAGGCTTGGAGAAAGGGTCGGAGAGGGTCGGTGCGCTGGGCTTCCGGAGCCCTCGTCTGCCTGCTCATAATTGAAGCGGCGGCCGCACAATCAACTGGATATCAGGACATTCCGATCGGCCACTCGTGGCCTCGCTCGATCGGTATCAACCCGACTACGAATCAGGTCTATCTCACTACGACTTCGGGCCTCTATCCTCCAACAGGCTTCACTCTGACGGTGGTGAATGCCTCGAGCAGAACAATCTCGCGCGTGATTCCGTTCCAAGGTATACCCGGTGAACTCGCGGTGGACCCCAACACCAACCGGGTATACGTCATCAACGGCAGTTCGGTCGTCATCTTCGATGGCGCATCGGGGGATGGGAAGGGGATTATCCGATTTGAGGAGCCGCTCTACGCGGTGGCAGTTGACCCTGGGACGAGTCGGCTGTACGCGACGAGCGCGGATACCCTCTTAGAGATTAGTCTGAATCCCCAGGTGACCGAGAAGAAGAGTTTCCAGGTGGGAAGCTACGCTCTGGGCCTGGCCGTCAACCCCACGACCAACATGGTGTATGTGGCGAACTACCTCTCCAACACAGTCTCCGTACTCGATGCGACGAAGGAGAGCATTGTAGGGACGATCGACCTCGGAGCACAGAGCACCAACCCATCAGAGTTGGCTGTCAATCCTACCACGAACAAGGTCTACGTAACGACAGGAAGGAACTCCGTCGTAGTTATCGATGGCTTGACCGACCGCGTGACGACAACCCTGCAGGTGGGAACCTCGCCGGGGACGAACTCAACTTACGCACTTGCGGTCGACCCGACGAAGGACCGGGTTTACGTCGCTACGACGCCGAGCCCACTAGTCACGATTATCGATGGCAGGACCGACACAATCGCGAGTACACTGAGAATCAACTATTCGCCTTACGATTTGGCTGTTGACCCTGCGAATTCTAGACTCTATGTAACCGACTACCATCTCTTGACTGTCGTCGAGGTCGGAGAACTCTCGAGCTCTCAACCGATTACGGCGCTGGAGCTCATCGGTGCAATTACCCTCGCAATTCTTTTGGCTTCCGTTCTGCTGTGGCGGCGCCCGCGGAGGGGACTTGTCCGGGGAAAGTCCAAGAGAGATGTTATTCCCAGCGGTGAAAGGCTGGATGTCCTTCCTTCACGGCTACGAAGATTCCCTTCATTCTGGCCGTCGTCTTGCCATCAACCTCGATGAACCCCTCGATGGTCACTCGGTCACTCTCGGTGGAGAGCGCCCGTGCCCGAATCCGCATGGTCTTCAAGATGGGGGTAGGGCGAAGAAACTGGACTTAGTACGACGAGGTTACGGTTCCGGGTGGAGAATTTATCCCACCCTTCCTCATCAGAGCAAAGGCCGCGGTCCAGTTCCCATTGCCGTCGAGGAGGGTCGAGAGTACTCCGCCGTTCACTAATCCTGCGAAGGCAACATGCTGAGGCTCTGACTTCCAATCCGCGACGACTTCGTCACCCACGTCGAAGCTCCTTATTCTCAGGCCCTTTGGGTTCTTGGGCCCGCAGCCGAAGCAGAAGCTGTTGACTGTTTACCTCTCCTGTAGACTCTTCATAATTCTCCGACGCGTTCGAATTGACGACTTGTATTAGCTTACACCTAAATGAAGCGCCGGGGGTAGGATTCGAACCCACGAGACCCCGAAGGGTCACGGGCTTTCGTTCGGGAACTCAAGGCCCGCGCATTAACCACTCTGCCTTCGGGCACTAAGTGAACCCCGGCTCTCCCCGGCACCATCGCACTAGCTGCTCGGCTTCATAAGGACTAAAGATGCGAACCCGAGGGATACCAATCAATCTTTTGGCCATTGTCATGAGAAAAGACGTCACTATCGCCACATGGACCTCGGGGTATTGTTTAACGATTAAATCCACCTTACGAGCGGTTCCGTCCCAGTACCGATCCCCAATATAACCTACCGCCTCGATGATTCTTTGAGTGCCGGCCAAGAGGAAATCTGGATAGAAAGCATGGTCTGCTACAACAAAGCGGGGCTCTATAGAGTACCGCATGCCATTGTCCTCCAAAATGTGTGCGACCCTTAATTCAAGGGTGCTGCGTAATAGGTTCCCTTCAGAGTCACGATACTTGGGTCTTAGCCGACCGGGAGCCTCTGTCGCTAGTCTCCTTTTGAAACCCTGTTCACCTAGATTACGAAGAGCAATGGACCCTCCCCTAGATCTAGAAGCGCTCAATTTCCGATCTACTAATTCCTTGAATGAAGGGTCAGAATGGTATTTCTTCCAAAGCTTTTCCGCGCCTTTCCTAGCTGCTTTTCGCTTCTTTTCGCGATCAATCAGCTGCGTCTTCCACGCCTGGATCATCTCCTCACGGAAAATCGGGTCTGAATTGTATCTCAGCCAGAATACGTGCGCGCCGAGCCTTCCTATTCGAGAGAAGAAACTAGCGTCCACAGGTGATTACTTCAACTGGCGATTTAAGCCGCCACCCCGGCGTGGGCGTGAGCTATCCGACTACTTTTAACCGTTGGCGAGCGAGACCGCCTACTGTCCTCGCAGATGACTGTAATCGTCAGAGAGGCGAAGCCATCGGACAAGAAACCACTGATGGATTTCGTCACAAAGACGTGGGGCGGCCACGACTACATCCCGAGCGTCTGGGACGAGTGGTTACGCGACAAGGACGGGAAGATTTTCGTCGTTGAAGTCGACGGGAAGCAGGTCGGAATGAATCGGGTGCGACTTCTCAGGGACGGCACCGGGTGGCTCGAGGGAGTGAGGATCCACCCCGCCTTCAGGGGGAAGGGGCTGGCGTCACTCCTCGGTAAGAAATCGATGAAGTACGCCTCCAGGTTCGGGGTCTCCGCTTTCAGGCTGGCGAGCAGCTCTAGAAACAAGGCGGCGCACAGGCAAGTCGCGAAGATGGGATTCTCAGAAGTCGCCAGGTTCGACGTCTTTAGGGCGCGGACCAAGTCGAGACTACTTCGCGGGGGACATGTGGACAAACTCTCTCCGGAAGACCTCGGCAAAGCGCTGAGGGTGATCCGCGACTCAGAAGAGTACCGGGCCGGCATGGGCGTCTACTGGGATGCATTCGTGGCTCGAGCGCTCAACAGGGAGTCGCTTTCGGAGCTTATCGCGAAGGGATACGTCTATTCGGCAAGGGATGAAAAGGGAAACTACGCACTCGCGGTCTGTGGTCCGGCGAGGGAGGGAGAGGAGGTATGGCTACAGATGTCCTTCCTCTGTGGAGAACCAGCCCTCTGTAAGAAGATCGTTTCTCGCCTCTTCCGAGGTTCTAGGCCCAAGAGGGATGAAAACTTCGTCTTCCTGCCAAAGGGGTCGAGATTGTCGAAGAGCTTGAAGGTGATCGGTCTCAAGAAGTACTTCCAGATGGTCGTCTTCGAGGGGCGTCTCGACTAAGAGTTAATACACGTTGGCTGCGAGCTCGAATCCATGAACTCGAAGGTCACGGTTTTGGGAGCCGGGCTGATGGGGCACGGCATAGCCCAGGTTGCAGCGCAGGTCGGAGGGTACGAGGTCTCGTTGCTTGATGTGAAGCAGGAGTTCCTCGACAGAGGCCTGACCATGATCAAGGGTAGCCTCGCGAAGTTCGTCGCGAAGGGGACGCTGACCCAGAGTGAGGCGTATGCTGCCCTCGCGAGGATACATCCCACGTTGAACCTGAAGGAGGCCGTGAGGGGGAGTGACCTAGTCATCGAGGCCGCGTCCGAGGACCCGAAGCTGAAGCTCGACCTCTTCAAGAACGTCTCGGACCTCGTCGAAGGAGACGTCGTCCTTGCCTCGAACACCTCATCAATCAGCATCACCCTTCTTGGGGGCGCGACCGAACACCCTGAGAGTGTCTGTGGGATGCACTTCTTCAACCCCCCGCAGTTGATGCCGCTAGTTGAAATCGTCAAGGGGAGGAAGACTTCGGAGGAGACCGTCCAGTTCGTGAAAGAGACGTCAAAAAAGATGGGGAAGGAGACGGTGCTCTGCAAGAAAGACTCGCCCGGCTTCATCGTGAACAGGATACTCGTCCCAGCCCTCAACGAAGCCATCTTCCTTGTTCAGGAGGAGGTTGCGGACCCCGAAGACATCGACAAGGCTCTGAAGCTCGGGTTGAACTGGCCCATGGGTCCGCTAAGGCTACTCGACTACGTGGGTCTCGACACGACTCTGAACATCACACAGGTATTCATCAACGAATTTCAGGATAGCAAGTATCGCCCTCCGCCCCTCTTGAGAGAGATGGTCCGGGCTGGGTTGCTCGGCAGAAAGTCCGGAAAGGGCTTCTACGACTGGAGTGGAGAGGGCCCTAGGAAAGGCTGAGCTTTTTTGCGATCGCCCTTGGAAACTGGACAGGCTTACCGCGACTGTTGACCAGGACATGAACAGTGTAACCGTCGCAGAGCAGTGTCATCTTCGGTAGTCTGTAGACCTCGTTTTCAAACCGAAGACTCGTGTTTCCAACCTTGGCGATGCGCGTCCTCACGAGAATCTCGTCGTCGAATTTCGCGGAAGCGTGGTAGGTCGCTTTTGCCTCCACGACGGGGATTCTTAGGCCCCTCTCTTCCCATCGTCTGTACTCCAACCCCAGGTGACGAAACAGCTCTATTCTTCCCACCTCAAACCAGACGAAGTATTTTGCGTAGTAGACGACCTGCATAGTGTCGGTCTCTTCGTACCGAACCCTGAGCTTGATTTCGTGTTCCGGCCGCAATTTTTCGTCGGGCCTCGAATCGTTCGACCTTTTAACCTCGCGGTTGCGAGAGTAGGTTTTTACGTCCAGCCGCGAGGCCAGGGTTGTGAACTACGTCACAATCATCGTGTCGAAGGAGGAGGCGATCGGGGTCATCACGCTGAACAGGCCGGAGGCGCTCAACGCGATGAACACGAAGATGGTCAACGAACTGACCGATGCCCTCAGCACCTTCGAGAAGGATGACCTCGTCAGATGCGTCGTCATTGCAGGCAACGAAAGTGCATTCTCGGCGGGGGCGGACATCAAGGAGATGGCTGAAATGTCGGCCGTTGATATGGCGAAGACGGGCCACTTCTTTCCCCTCTGGGACGCGGTGGGGAGGTATCCGAAACCGGTTGTCGGTGCGCTCAGTGGTTTCGTCTTAGGCGGTGGACTGGAGCTGGCCATGAGCTGTGACGTCCTCGTTGCGTCGGAGACGACGAGGTTGGGACAGCCTGAGATAAACATCGGAGTGATTCCTGGCGGGGGAGGGACGCAACGACTCACCCGTGCCGTGGGGAAATACAAGGCGATGGAGATGATACTAATCGGAAGAATGATAGGGGCGGATGAGGCCAAGACCCTCGGTCTCGTGAGCAGGGTCGTTCCGAAGGAGGCGTTCCTCTCCGAAGCGAAGAAGGTAGCGACGGAAATCGCATCGAAATCACCGCTCGCGATAAAGTTTGCCAAACAGGCGATTAACAAGGCGTTTCAGGTTGGTCTCGCGGACGGGCTCGACTTCGAGAGGGAGCTCTTTTACCTCCTCTTCGCCTCGCAAGACAAGGACGAGGGGATGAGGGCATTCCAAGAGAAGAGGAAACCCGAGTTCAAGGGCAGATGAGAGATGGACCAGAAGTCTGTCAGGACAGAGGTCAAGAACTCAGTCCTCTGGATCAGGCTGAACCGTCCCGACGTGCTCAACGCATTCAATGAACAGATGGGCACAGACCTCCACGAAGCTCTCAAAGACGGGGAGAAGAATCCGAAGGCGAGGGCGATTGTCCTCACGGGAGAAGGGAGAGCCTTCTCCGTGGGGGAAGACCTAAACACAAGCAGGGGGATGTACGAGAGTGGAAAGCCGATCCTGCTTGGGGAGGTTCTCCGAAGCAAGTACAACCCCATCGTTGCTCGTATAAGACGCATGGACAAACCCGTCCTCGCCGCGATCAACGGGGTGACGGCCGGGGCGGGGCTAGGGCTCGCGCTCGCCTGCGACCTAAGGGCGGCCTCGGAGAAGGCGACCTTTCACGAGGCCTTCATCAAGGTCGGACTGGCACCCGACTCGGGGACCAGCTTCTGGCTCACGAGAATTCTTGGTCTGGCCAAGGCGATGGAGGTCGTGATGCTCGGCGAGCCAATCGATGCGACTGTGGCTCTGCATCTCGGGCTCGTCAACTGGGTCTTCCCTGAGGGGAAGTTTGAAGGAGAGGTGGAGAAGATCGCGGAAAGGCTCGCATCGGGCCCGACGAAAGCAATCGCGCTCTCGAAGAGGGCACTGAACAGGGCGATAGTCGTGGACCTCGATTCGGCGCTGGAGTACGAGACGTATCTTCAGGAGATTGCGGGGAAGAGCAAGGACCACGTGGAGGGGTTGAAGGCGTTCTTCGAGAAGAGGCAGCCAAAGTTCACGGGAGAATGACACGCCCCACGCGGCGGACCCGGTTGCCGAAGAAGCGCTACCTCGTCCTCTGCTCGCGGCCGGGTATTTCCCTGATTTTCCTCACGGGTGAAAAGATGACCCACAGGAAGGCAAGAGTTGAACCTATCGAGGCGACCCCGATCGCGGGTCTGACTCCGAGCCACTGACCGAGCACGCCTCCCAAGATCGCTCCGATAGGGATCGTGCCCCACACGATGAAACGCATAGAGGCGTTCATCCGACCCTGAAGTTCAGGAGGGACCAGGGCCTGCCGATAGCTAACCTGATTGACGTTGTAGAGGACGGTCGTCAGACCGATGACGAACTGAGCAATCGCCATGAGGGGAATTGCGAAGGGCTGCGCGGCAAAGTAGAAGGCAAGCGAAGCCACCCCGAAAATTAGAGCCCCCGAGACGATCGCCCATCCGACGCCGAGGACTCGGGAGATCCGTGAAGAGGTCAATGCTCCAACAACCGAGCCGATTCCGCCGAGCGTGAAGACTATCCCACTCTCCAAGGCGGTCATGTGTAGTTCATTGTAGAAGAAGAGCAAGAGAAGGACGCCGTACGCGTTCGAGAATAAGTTTGAAGTTGCCGTGCAACCGGCAATTGACGAGAGACTCCTGTTCCGTAACACGACCGCAAGTCCCTCCTTGATGTCCTCGAGAACGGTCTTGCCCGTTGCCTCCGGGGTCGCTTCCTTCTTCCTTATCGCGCTCAGGAAAGTTGCTGACCCGGAGTATCCCAGGACATCGCCCAAGATCACGTACGGGGCTGAGAAAATCTGGACCAGCACCCCGGCTATGCTCGGCCCGGCCACCTGCGCCGTAGACCTGCTCGTCTCCAGCTTGCTGTTGGCTTCCACCAGCTGCGTCCTCTCGACAAGGGAAGGAACGTATGCCTGGTAGCCGATGTCGAAGAATGTCTGCAGTGTCCCCACGAGAAAACTTACGATGTACAGGAGGTTCATGCTAAGACCCCCCAGGATCGTGGCAGCGGGAATCGTCCCGAGCAGCAGCGCTCTACCCAGGTTGCTTACAATCATGGTCCTCTTTCTGAGGTTCCTATCGACCCATACCCCCACGAAAAGCCCGAAGAGGGGAAATGCGAGAAGGGAGAGGGCGCCGAGAACTCCCATCTGTGAGGCGTCCGCTCCGAGCGTGGTCACGGCGACCCAGGGAATCGCGAGCGTTGAGAACTGGCTGCCGAAGAACGAGATCGAGTCGGCCGACCAGAACTTGAGAAAGTCGGAGTGCTTGAAGAGTGACCTCTCTACCGGGCCGGTGCTGGCACCTCCTGATACGTCTGGATTCGCGTGGCGCAGCTTGATTTCGCTATCTCTTACTTCACGACGTCCCAAATGTACTTCCCATCGTGAACGAGCCTTGCGACCCTCCCGCCCTTCTCCAGCCTGTCAAGCGCGAGTTTTATGCTCAGTGGCCTCGCCTCTGGCAGACTCTTCAGCAGTTCGCTGAAGGTCAATCCCTTCGCCTCGAGAATCCCGAATATCCTCTCATCGAGCTCGCGGTCGGCCAAACTTTTTTCCTTTCAACGAAGAAGATAAGAGTCTTCGCTCTTCGCGGCTCGAGTGGATTGGTGGGCCGACCCGAGGCAGTTGTGCTGGAAGCAGTGAGGACGCCGATTGGAAAGTACGCCGGCATCCTGAAGGGAGCACGCCCAGACGACCTCGCCGCCCTCATCTTCAGAGAGCTGCTAAAGAGAAGCAGGGTCGACCCCGCGAAGATAGATGACATCTATCTGGGCGCCTCGAATCAGGCGGGAGAAGACAACAGAAACGTCTCAAGGATGGCCGCGCTCCTGAGCGGTCTCCCCTACACCGTTCCCGGGGCAACCGTGAACAGGCTGTGTGGCTCCGGGCTTGAAGCCGTTAACGACGCGGCGCGAGTGATCTGGGCGGGAGAAGGGGACATACTCCTCGCTGGCGGCGTCGAGAGCATGACGCGGGCGCCGCTGGTCACGCTAAAGCCAGAAGTGGGTTTCAAGCGAGGGGGGCTCAGCCTCGCCGACACGACCATCGGCTGGCGATTCGTCAACCCCGCCTGGTCCTCCGAGTACCCGCCGCTCTCGATGGGGGAGACGGCGGAGAATCTCGCCGAGAAGTACAGAATTTCGAGGGAGAGGCAGGATGAGTTCGCGTACAACAGTCACACGAAGGCTGTAAGGGCTATCGATGATGGCAAGTTCGAGGGCGAGGTGGTGCCCACGCCAACCCCAGACCGTGCAGACGGCGTGAAGGTGGACGAGGGCCCCAGAAGGGAAACGACCATCGAGAAACTCGCGACACTGAAGCCTGTCTTCAGGAAGAACGGGACGGTTACTGCGGGGAACTCCTCAGGAATCAACGACGGTGCCGCGGGGCTTCTGATAACGTCGCGTGACGCGGCCGACTCTCTTTCCGCGAAACCAATCGCGAGAATTCTCGGCACCGCCACCGCGGGCGTCCATCCAAGCTTCATGGGTTTGGGCCCGGTCCCTGCCACGAGAAAGCTCCTCTCAAGGCTCCGCATGGGGATGGATGAATTCGGGATAGTCGAGTTGAACGAGGCCTTCGCGGCGCAGGTCTTGGCCTGTACGGAGGAGATGCCCGAGTTCAACCCTGCCCGCGTGAACCCCAACGGGGGAGCGGTCGCGTTGGGACATCCCATAGGTTGCAGCGGGGCGAGAATCGCGGTGACCCTTCTGCACGAGATGAAGCGGACTAAGACGCGGTTCGGGTTGGCCACGATGTGCATCGGGGTCGGGCAGGGGATAGCCACCGCCTTCGAGCTGACATAGTGTGAGGGGGTAAAATCTTATCTCCGCTCCTCGACACAGTCGTTTCGCGATGGAAGCGAAGACGGTTCAGGCTTACCAGATGTTTGTGGGTGGGAAGTGGATTCCTTCTCGCTCTGGGAGGGTTTACCCGGTCTACAACCCCGCCCAAGGGTCGGCGATGGCCGAAGTCCCTCGCGGAGACGCCAGCGACGTTGCGTTCGCAATAGAGACTGCGAAAGCCGCTTTCGCAGAACCCTCATGGCGCGGAATGGACCCGAGCAAGAGGGGGAGAATTCTGTACAAGATCGGACTGACTATACGGGAGAATATCGAGGAGCTCGCACGGGTCGAGACGATGAACAACGGAAAGCCGATCGGGCAGTCCAAGGGAGACGTCGCCTATGCGGCGAGGCTCTTCGAGTACTACGCCGGGCTTGCCGACAAGTTCCAGGGAGAGACGATACCCCTCCCGGGGAGCAGGCTCGACTATACCCTGAAGGAGCCGATCGGCGTCACCGCCCACATCATCCCCTGGAACTATCCAATCGCTCTCGCCGCTAGGAGCATCGCTCCCGCCCTTGCGGTCGGCGACACAATCGTCGCGAAGCCTGCTTCGTTCACGCCCCTCACGCTCCTCAAGTTGGCGGAGATAGCGAAGGCCTCCGGACTACCAGACGGGGTTTTCAACGTAGTGACCGGTGCGGGTGAGGAGGTCGGAGAAGAGATCGCAAGAAGCCCCGACATCAAGCTGATCGCTCTCACAGGCTCGACGGCGACGGGAGGGCGGGTGCTAGAACTCGCGGCGAAGAATCTTACGAGGGTCGTCCTCGAGCTCGGCGGGAAGAATCCGAACATCGTCTTCGCCGACGCAGACCTCACCAGAGCCGCCCGTGGTGTCATCGACGGCATCTTCACAAACGCGGGGCAGATGTGCTGGGCGGGTTCGAGGTTGCTGGTCGAGGAGGGTGTGCAAGAGAAGCTCCTCGGGAAGGTTCTAGAGGGAATCAAGCAGTTGAAGCTCGGCGATGGTCTGGACCAGTCGATCGGGATGGGGCCTCTCATCTCGGAGTCTCAGAGGAAGAGGGTAATGGGATACGTGGAGGCGGGCCTGAAGGAGGGAGCCAAGCTGCTTGTCGGAGGGAAGCCGCCGAAGGACGAAAGGCTCAAGGATGGATATTTCTTCGAGCCTACGGTTTTCACGAGTGCGAGCTCCGACATTAAGATTGTACGCGAAGAGATCTTCGGACCCGTCTTGAGCGTGATGACCTTCGAGGCTCTCGAGGAGGCCGTGGAGATTGCGAACGACAGCGAGTATGGACTCTACGCCGGGGTCTGGACGACAAGCCTCAGGACAGCTCACAGGGTTGCCAAGGAGGTAGAGAGCGGGATGGTTTCTATCAACGAATACCCCGTGACTTACCCCCAGTCGCCGTTCGGTGGCTTCAAGAAGAGTGGGCTGGGTTTCGAGCAGGGCGTAGACGCGATAGAGAGTTATCTGAGGGTGAAGAATGTGGAGATCAACCTGGACTGACGATGGTCAGTCCTTCTTCCAAGCTTCTTCCTGCCTCCCTTCGATGAAGTTAGAGTATCTCGCGAGGTTGAACAGATAGGTGGAAAGCCTGTTGATGAACGGGATGAGTTCGGGATTGATAGCCTCCACCCTACCAACGGCTACGATTCTCCTCTCAGCTCTTCTGCAGACTGACCGCGCGAGCTGAAGGTTCGCGGCGGACTGGCCTCCACCCGGGAGGATGAAGTTCTTCAGGGGAGGGAGCTTCGTCAAGAGCTCGTCGCTTTCTTTTTCAAGCCATCTTGTGTCTTCCTTCCTTATTCTAGGGATCTTCTCGCCCGCTCCTCTTGCGGTCAGCTCCGTGGCCAGGTCTGCACCAGCGACGAAGAGTAGCTTCTGCACCTTCTTGAGAAGGGTCGATACGCTCTCTGAGGTGCTAAATGAGATCGCTACACCGATGCAGCTGTTCAGCTCGTCGATAGAACCGTAGGCCTCGATCCGGGGAGAATCCTTCGATACGCGCCTGGACCCGAAGAGGCTTGTTTCTCCCTTGTCCCCTCTCCGGGTGTACACGATGGACCGAATTTAACGGTCAGCTATTAAATCTAGTAGACCAGTCGTCTTTCTCCGTCTACCGCGAATGCTGAATCCCTATCCCTCTGTTCTTTGAACGGACGGGCGACCGTCCCAAACCGCGTGACGAACCCGATTTGCGGCTAAGAGAAGATAGAGGTTGTCCCAAAGTCAGAGGTCTCCTTACTGCGGTGGGGCTTTATTATTGGAATTGAAGACTAGGCGCCCCTGGCCGGGCCTTGTCAGTCTATGCAGACGCCCCTATGTGTGAGTGGAACCCGCGGGCGCAGCGGTCGGACGGGAGTCATCACGTACAGGTGATTGGATTTGGACCAGATTGAGGTTCGGTCCGGCGGATAAAACGTTCTTACAGGCTAGGGTACCTTTTTTCATCGTACGCTTGAAGGTTCGCTTGTCATATCGATATTCTCTATCGGTATCCAGCTCTTGGTACAGTTCTTCGACGGAGGCGTCCGTGAAGAGTACTTTCGATGTCCAGAGAGAAACATCCTTCGTCTTCCTGAAGGGAACCTTCATGAGGTAGAAAAGGGTAGTCCGCTGCCGCTGGCAATATTCCGACAAAAGGGAGGAACAGGCTAACGATTTTGCAGCCAGTCTTCAGTTTTCTCCCAAACAACGCGACATCCTCATCGACTTCCCCGAGGCCGCAATACACGATAGTTGCGTCGTGCAAATCCGACTCCATGAAGTCCTCATTCCTGATTTCTATCCGATCGGTCAACCCCATTTCTTGAATAGGCTCCGCGGCTTTCGCCGCTCGACCCCTGTGCAGCTCGATTCCGACTGCCCTTTTCACGCCAAACTCGGCAACCGCAACGACGCAGAGCTGACCTCGCCCGCATCCGAGGTCATAGAAGACGTCTCCCTTGGATGCCTGTTCGAGATTGAGTATTTTCGGGATATGTCTGTTGCGCTGGTAGTCCTCGGGACCCAGCCGGTTCATTAGTCGCTCTGACTGCAAGTCGTTTAGGCCCATCAAATAAACGAACGTCTCGGAAATCGTGATTTGACGTCAGGGGACTTGTGTTCCAGAATAAGAGTGGACTGTCTGCAGTCGGACGGGAGTCGACAAGAAACCGTGCCAGAGACGTAGACTAACTCATGCTTGTTGAGTCGGGGAGGCGCAATGAACTATGCATGGAAACGGTCCTGCCCTTGCAGTCCGTTTTCTGCTTGTTCAGACCACTAAATCGATTGTGCCGTCGCCACACCCAAATGTTGGTTTCGAATCTCAATCTATGTGACGACAACCTTTCCCAGAGAAAGTACGTAGAACCTATGGCCTTCAACGTACGCC
>VBPQ01000230.1 GCA_005877185.1 Nitrososphaerota archaeon | reverse complement strand
GAGCTTCTTGACCGTCGTTGTGTTCATAAGAGAGTTCTGCATCATCGCATTTCGGAGGGAGTCGGACCCTCTTCATTAGGACTCACCAAAGGCGGGGAAGGTTCCGGAGCATCCTCTCGACTCTGCTGCACGGGCAGCCTTCCCACGACGTACTGAATAGAGTGCTCGATCACAGAGCCTATGAGAAGGAGTACTATGCCTGTCAGTCCGAAGAGTATCCAGAGGCGTGCCCCGACACCTTCGCTCAGTGTCTCAAGAATTACGCCCGCTGTAATCGTAGCTCTGGCGTTTCTAAACTGGAGATAAGGTTGTTGAGTGAGCACGTTTTCGGTAATCTGATGTTCAGCGTAGAACCCGACGAAGAAGTACGCTGATGCGATGATATCATTGACTGAAAGGAGGGCCAGCCATATGGCCCAATTGACAACTTCCAGCAGCGTAAAGCCAAGTATTTCGAGAAGGATCTTGCCGGTAAATTTCGGATTTAACGCGCTTTGCATGATCGAATGCTCTGCGAGGAGAACAAGCAGGAGGACAAGCGCGGCAACGGGGAAACCCATCACGAGTATCGAGGCTCGGAGTAGCACCAGCCACACTATCAGGCCTGAATCTTCTATGATGGTAACTAGCAGAACGACGCCAATCGCGCTACCCTTCGAGGAAGGACTCAATTGACAACGATCCGGTCTGGTATCAAGACTTCGCTTTCATTGAGCCGAGGTTTCCGACTGGGCTCCGAGAGGAACGATCGCCGATGTGAAACGCTTTACGTTCATGGAAACCCGGCAATTCTTCTCGTATTTATGATGTACCGTTTTCCATCACCTCAACAAGCAGGTTCCCACCTGTCAGCGATTGAGGAGCCAGCGAGTCTGCGCTGGCTTCGGCCTTGATCTCAAATACGATACCACGAGCACGAGCGCAACCCCCGAGGTCACGGCTCCGGCGAAGAGCACTCCGGGCAGGGAGAGATACGAGCCCGCGGTCCGCCTGTTTAATACGACGAAAGGAGGGTGCCAGTTGGTCTCGAAAATGAATCGAATCAGGCTGGTCGCGTCCGAAGTCTTCCTGGCCGTTCTTCTTCTCTCTATCCCCGCCGTCTCCTCCTCGATGGCTGCGAACCCGACCGCAGGCAGACCTGCCCCCCTGATTTCGTCAATCCCCACCGTTCAAGCCGTGATGTCTGCTCCGAACGATGGCACAGCGGGAGGTCTGGTCGGGTCCGAGTCACAGGCGCCTTCCGCGAATTCCCCCATCACAACTTTTGTGTTTCGCGGCTTGTCGTACGACACGACGTTCGCCTGTGGCGCTGGCTTGTGCGACTTTCACGCCGCTCCTCCTGATGTGCAAGTGGCCGTAAGCCCCGACTACATCGTCGAGATGGTCAACATAATCTACGGAGTCTGGACGAGACAGGGTGCGCTCGTCAAGGTCTCGGGACTTGCCTCGCTATGGGGGACTGCGAGTGACTACATCGGCGATCCCAAGATACTTTACGACTCGCAGAGCGGGAGGTGGTTTGCTTCGCTGCTTGACGTCAGTCAGGGGTCCGTGTGGGTCGGGGCCTCCGCCTCCAACGACCCTACGGGGAGCTGGTACACGTACTCCTTCAAGACTTCGGGGTACTGCCCCGACCAGCCTATCCTAGGAGTCAACACCGACAAGGTGATGGTCTCCGCTAACGACTTCCTTCCAGGCACGAAGGGGTGCAGCGGGACCTTCGTCGGGCTCCAGTACTGGATTTTCAACAAATCTGAGATGCTCACAGGCGCCTCCGTCCATTCCCAGACCATCCCGCCCGACAAGAACCTCTTCTCTCTGCATCCCGTCCACTCGCTTACCCCGACCGAGACTGAATACGTCGTCAGCTCTACCTCGACCTCGGGCCCCGAGCTGCTCCTCTACTCCATTACCGGGGTTCCTCCGAACCCTGTCACGATTACTCAACACACTTTGTCAATTTCTTCCCTTAACACACCGCCCGCAGCTCCCCAACTGAACGCGGCCACAAAGATTGACACGGGTGACAATCGCGTTCTTGACGCCAGCTGGTCGAACGGGACGATGTGGATTTCCCTCAATGATGGATGCACTCCGGCCGGAGACTCTGCCCTTCGCTCATGCCTCCGCCTTATCGAGGTGAACACGAGCACGAACTCGGTGCTGCAGGACTGGGATGCCGCCGCTCGCTCTAACTATTACTTCTATCCCGCCCTTCGGGCCGACTCGACGGGAGACCTCTTCGTCGTCTTCGGCTACTCGACCTCCTCCGCTTATCCATCCGTGGCAGTCGCGGTGCACGGTTTTGCCGACCCTCCCAACACTCTCGAGCAGCCCATCACTCTGGCAGCAGGGACGGGTCCGGAGGTCAACGGGACAGGATCCTCGGGATTCTGCCCCTCGTACCCCGTGTGCAGGTACGGCGATTACTTCGGCGCAACGACCGACCCCTCTGACCCCTCCTTGGTGTGGGTGGGGGGGGAGTACGGAACGCAGAGTGGATGGTCGACGTGGATAGCCGGCGTGAGGATGCCCGGTACGCAAGTCCCTCTGACGTTTAGCTACACGACGGCGGGGGGCGCGCCGTCCGGCGCCCCCTCTGTGACGTTCACCTCATCGGGCGCACGACAGTCTTCGCAATTATCGTCGACTCCGACCACCTATCTCGCTGATTACGGGACACCGTGGACCGTGACCAACCCACTCGCCGGGTCGACCAGTACGGAGAGGTGGGAGTCGAACCAGTCGGCCTCCGGGGTGGCTTCCATTGCCACGTCCACGACATTCGTCTTCTATCACCAATTCAGCGTCAATTTCACCTTCGTGGTACACGGGGGTTCCGGATTCTCCCCTCCGAGTGTCAACTACTCCTACTTCGGGTCGGAGAGCAGCGGTGTGGCAAACTTCTCGGGCTGGGTCGACAGTGGCTCCCCCTACACATATCAGAACCCTCTTTTGGGGTCCTCCTCCGAGAGGTGGGAGGCTAGTTCCGGGACTCTCGGTAGAGTGACTGCCTCACAGAGCATCTCGCCAGTCTTCTACCATCAGTTTGCCCTGACCGTCTCATACCAGGTCTCGGGCGGAGGCACCCCTCTCGCCCCGACCATCTCTTCGGTCGAGTTCGACTCATCATATGAAGTGGGGATGAGCACTGTTCCAGCCCAGTACTGGCTAGACGCTGGAGCACGATGGAACGCGACCAACCCTCTCCCGGGCAGTTCCAGCGAGGAGCGGTGGTTCTCCGAGTCTCAGGCGTCTGGAACCGTTGAGGGGGGCGCAGCCCTCTCGATCGCCTACCAGCATCAGTTCTTCGTCAACCTTTCAGCTACCGAAGGCGGCTCCACCTCCGTAGGGAGTGGCTGGTTCGACGCTGGTCAGGTGCTCATGGCGACGGCGAAGCCGTCGGCTGGGTGGGCCCTCGGCACCTGGAGAGGCACGGGGAGCGGCTCGTACTCTGGAAACTCAACGAACATCTCCATAACGGTGGATCGCGGCATCTCCGAGCAGGCGTCCTTCCTCCCGGGGCTAACCCTGATAGCATCAGACGGAGGGACTGTCGCGGCTTCGTTCGCGAGTTCTTCCCGGACGATAGCGGGTGGCAGGACCTACTATCTTCCCCCGGGAACGAACATCTCTTTATCGGCAACCCCGTCTTTCTTCCTCTACCAATTCAACCGCTGGTCGGGTTCGAGCAGCAGCACCCCTTCAACGGTTCAGTTCAAGCTGACGACCCCGCTCACGTACAGGGCTGAGTTCGGGTTCAACTACATTAACCTGGGATTGATAGCGGGAGCGATTCTCTTCTTGGCGGCCGCAGCCTATGCGGTCTCCAGAGGGGGGCGCAGGTCTAGTTCCCGCTCGTGACCATCTGTTTTGCGACAAACTTGGGCCTGGCGCTCAGGGCTGTCACTGTCTTCTCGTAGTCTGGCCACCTGACAGCAAGCTTCTGGGCAACCATCCTTTCTATCGTCGTCGCAAACTGGTGCTCCCGCCTGTACGGAGCGCTCAAGTCGTCTCCCGGCTCTTCCCACTTCTCGTGCAGTCCCATCGACCTTTCTCTCTCGAACTTCTTGTCGAACTCGACGACCCTCTCGTCACTAATCCCATTCATCCTGCACAGCTCGTATT